>NZ_JBMKHJ010000036.1:0-44994 GCF_049237265.1 Enterobacter cloacae complex sp. IR5384
CTGCTTCAGTTTTAAACTCTTCAGGATAACGCTTACCGCTCATGGGCACCTCTCTTTAAGTCATCTTAAATGACTCTGAGGTGTCTGTTAAACGCGTGGCGATTCACTGATAGCAGGAATATCGTCTTTCTCCAGGCTGTTGTGCCACTCGTCGCGCGCCTGAGCGTCCATAAGTGAGAGCATTCCGGACC
Organism: Enterobacter cloacae complex sp. IR5384; assembly: GCF_049237265.1. Taxonomy (NCBI): domain Bacteria; kingdom Pseudomonadati; phylum Pseudomonadota; class Gammaproteobacteria; order Enterobacterales; family Enterobacteriaceae; genus Enterobacter; species Enterobacter cloacae complex sp. IR5384. Next base: position 192 of record NZ_JBMKHJ010000036.1, read on the forward strand.
GTTGCATCAGCTCTCGCCAGATATCGCGATCGATGCTGCGGGTAATGGCTTTCATAGCCGTATCAGTGTCCTCCATCAGCCAGCAGTCATAACGGTATTGTCGCATTCCCCAGTCCTTTGCATCCCCACCACCGATGCTGCTGGTCAGCGTCGAGATGTCGGCAAGCTGGCGTATCAGTGTCTTAATCTGCTCCAGCGCAGCGTTACGTCCGGTGACGATACGTTCAATGCTGGTGGAGCAAATTATATCGGTATGGTCGGTTAAAACTTCGGGTCTGGTGATGGTGAGTTCTGACATAGTTTATATCCTTTGTATAAAGCAAAACGCCAGTCGGTGAGGGCTGGCGTTTATGCGTGTGGTAAATACAGGGCTGTGATTATTCTGAGCGGATGTGTTGCAGAGACTGAGCATGTCGGAAGGAGAGACTACCCGTCGAAGGTGCTAAAACCCGGCAACAGGTCACCCGCTGCATCCAGATGTAGCATATCGATCCCGTAACGTCGTATCAGTGTGGTCACTAACCGACGGCAGCCCTTTGAAAGCCCCAATCTCTTTAGTTCCAGCACTGGGTATAAGCGAGCATTAAGTCTGAGCAGGTAACCGTAGCCGGTGTACAGTATCCAGTCACTGTTGCCGCCTTCGTGGCGTTGAAGAGTGACCTGGTCGAGAATAGCGTTATCCTCACACGTGATATGAGCGGTACTGCACTGGATCCCATTCAGACGGGCGGTACGTGGTAGCTGATCTTCAACAACCAACTTCCCGGGGGCATCAGCAATACGAAGCGAGTAACCGTTATCATTGACCACATCAATCAGCGCAGCCAGCTCAATACCATCGAGATCGACGGCGATCCGGCCCCCATTAAGGGCCAGTACATTAACGGTATCGGCTTCCACCGTCAGGGACAGCTTCATTGCTGCCCCCTGGATGACTGCCCACTGATGGCGCAAGTCACCGCCTTATAGCCGGTACGTTGCATCAGGCCGGTGGCCTTTCTGGCCCGGAGTATGTCAATAGCGCTGATGAACGGAGACTGATGCTGAATGGAGAAACCGGGGCGATCAATTCGAACCAGTTCAGATTTTTCAACGAGAAAATTGAGTGCATCTGCCAGTGAAATCCCGGCGTCAATATGCTGCTGAATCACATTACTATCACCAAACTGTGTGTCGTTAAGCGAAAGGCCGTAATGCCTTTCCAGCAGATAAGTAAGAAGTTGCTGCCAGATTTCTACCGGCGACGGGTGTGACGATACCTTCCTCGTCGGGATGGTGGGTAAGGTTTGCATAAAGTTGATCTCTGTTAAATAAATAAGATGTTGATGGTCGGGGGGATAACGGTGAAGGGGGATGGTGAGTCACGGTGTTTTTCAGGTAATCCACTTACTGTCTGATGGCGTCAGGTGCGGCCTCCAGTGTGAACCAGTTAATGCCCTGTTCTGCGTCGTGATGGCTGGCTGCATGGCATAATGCCGCTCTGGCCTCTTCTGCCGTCACAGAGTCATCCACATTGCGTACATCGTCTTCGTATCAGAGTGAACACAATACGAAGTCGTCATTTTGATGTTGTTTCAGCAGTTCAATGACCTCGCTGATTTTACAGGCGTGTGGCATGGCTATTCTCCTCCGGGTTGTGCCACAGGTGGCGTCGCATAAATCGCAAGATAAACGTATCCGCAGGAGCCGAGGGTGTCTGCCTCGCAGGTCAGTCCTTTTGCGTAGAGCGTGACGCCGTGCTGATGTCGGGGAGTGAGTTCACCGCTGGTGAGCATTAACTCAAGTTGTTTCAACAGCAGTGGAAATGCCTGGTCCAGATGGCGCAGGTCTGATTCGCTGAAGGTACCGGTGATGCTGGCGCGATCAGCCAGGTAATGCAGCCGGTTGCCCTCCTGTACCAGTCGTGCGCCAAAACACGGGATAGCTGCAGGCTTAAGTCCCCACCAGGGGGCGGCAATATCGTGATTTGCTACATTTGTTGAGCTTTGCATTTAAGTAATCCTTAACTAGGTGTTAATTCAGGGTAACGCTGCGCAGGACAACATACGGGCCGTTGCGGTCCTGGCGGCGTTCAGCGAATACGGCGAGCACACCGCAGATATCCTGCACCTCCCGTCCGGCATAGTGGCAGATGCTACCGGACCACAGGTATTTCCCTGTACAGAAGCGGAACAGCCGCGACTGCGGATGCTGGCGGTATATCGCCATCACCTGGCGTTTGCTGATAATCTTCATCGTTGTTTTTCTCCTTACAGCCAGCCGCGTTCGGCAAAAGACACTATATCCATCCCGCCAACCACCAGGTGGTCCAGCAGGCGAATATCGACCAGCTCCAGGGCCTGTTTCAGGCGTCCGGTAATCAGCCGGTCGGCCTGACTGGGTTCAGCCTCTCCGGAAGGATGATTGTGCGCGAGTAGCGCGGCGGCAGCGTTGTGGTGAAGTCCGGCCTTCACGACCTCCCGTGGATGGACGGTAATGCTGTTGATGGTGCCGAGAAAAAGCGTATCGCAGGCGATGAGGCGGTGCTGGTTGTCCAGCCACAGCACCATCAGCGACTCCCTCTCCTGCGTGGCCAGATGCAGGCGCAGCCAGTCGCGCACGGCATTGCCGGACGTAAATGACGCACCGGGTTCACGGAGCTGCCCTTCCAGCAGGGTTAAGGCTTCCCTGACCGTCAGCTGGTCGGCAGAGGGTAATTCACGGGCAAACAGCGGTAACTGTTGTTCCATGGCGGCTGACCTCAGTCGATGATGTGCATGATCGCACTGCATTCCGCATGGCTGAGCGCGTAGTCCCGCAGGCGGTAATAGTGCTCCGTCATGGCGTCGCATTCGGTGCGCATGGCGTGGTGGCTGTAAGTCATCAGGCAGACCGCGATCCCGGCAGCCCCGGCGCTGAGCTCACCGCCGTTACCGTTCAGGGTGTTGAACAGCGACCAGAGTTTATCGCTCTCCGCTTCCGGGGCCATAAACGCGCCGCCGTTGCTGAGCGTGTAAAACTGCCAGATACCGCCGTGGTAGTCTGTGCAGAAGCGGTCCATCCACGCGAAGACTGTCGGTTCGAGGATTATCCACTGCGGGATGCTGCCGAAGTGCTGCGGCCAGAAGCTGATGCGCTGCTCGTCCTGTACGAGTGTGGCGGTCAGCGCTGGCGAAGAACTGGCAGGTTGTGGCGGTAACGGGAGGATATCGTTAAGGTTAATAATATCGGTCATGCTGGTTTTTCCTTGTTTATTTATCGGGTTGGGGATGTTGGTTCAGCCGGAGTGACGGGCAGGACTGCGCATAGCCGTCCTCATCACAGCGTGACGGCCAGTGGCCCTCCGGGAGGCTTAAGCTGCACAGGCTGAGTTCGCCGGGACGATAAAGAAGGTGTGAGCACCAGGCGCACAGGTCGTCATCGGAGATGGAGCGGCTGCAGGGATTGTTCTCCAGGGCGGTCGGATAAAGGGTTGCCTGGTGGGCGTTATCAGGTAGCGGTGGCATCAGCTCAGCGCCTGCTGAAGTTCTTCCGCCATCACCCAGAGGGCGCGATTGAGCTTAACGTCGCCGTCTATGCCTTTAACCGCCCGGGTATGGCTGCGTTTGCCTTTGGCGGTACGTCCTGGCAGACCCCCTTTCAGCAGGTTCTCCTGGCAACGATTGAACACTGACCACAGGTCGTCCTGACGGTCTTCATAGCGTCGGGGCGTCAGTATCTGGGATGCCGCCACTGGCTGGTGCTCTTCCCCGAAGCGATACGTCAGCGCGGCTCTGGCAAAAGCCTGCTGTGCCGGTGGGGGAAGTAGCAGTGACTGCATGGCGTCCCGCTTTTCTTCCACCCGGTCAAATATCCCCAGCACCTCATAAGCCCCTTCAATGACCTTCTCAACCACGTTGCCTTTATGTGGCACGCGCACCTCACCAAAGGTTTCGCCACAGACAAGTCCGTTCTGGCAGACAAAGCGAAACAACCCCGGCAACATCTGGTATGAGCTGGAGCCGTCATGGCTGTTGAGGAGGATGATTTCGGGGACCTGTTTACCGGTAATCTGGCCTTCACGACGCAGGCGCAGCATGTGCTTCGTGTGGTCACGTTTATTCAGGTCGCGCACGCGGGTCTGGCAGGCAAAAAACGGACGAAAGCCTTCGCGCTGCAGGTTATCGAGGAGGGTAATGGTCGGGATGTACGTGTATCTGTCTGAACGAGATTCATGTTTCTCTTCACTGAATACGCTGGGCACATAGTGCACCAGTTCATCGCGGGTTAACGGGCGGTCGCGGCGGATCTGGTTTGTCCGCCCGAAGCGGCTGGCAAGTCTCATGGTGAGTACCTCTGTAGTAAATGAAACGGTATAAACAAAAAAGCCATGTGCCCCGAAGGGAACATGGCCTGTTAGTCGTGTGACGGGTAATTGGCTGAGGGGCGTGCTGAGTCAGACCTGGTGGGGGATACCGTGGCTGAGCAGATAGCGGTTAAGCCATCCCCCGGCACTGGCTTCAAAATTCCACGCACGCCAGATCAAGTGCCTCTCGCTGTCGCGAATGACCAGCCGAAAGTGCGTGCCCTGGTCATCTTCAATAGCGACGTTCTGGTGCGACATCACGACGACCTCAGCCTGCCTGCGGGTAAATGTGTCTGCGGGCAGTAACGTGTGCATCGTCATCTCCTTATTAGCGTCATAAAACAAAATGCCCCGCTCAGTGAGCAGGGCATCAGTGTGTTAAGTGTGTGGTAATAATCTGCAGTATCTGCTCCATCAGCGCTGCGATTAAGGCACCAGTCAGCAGGGCTGCCGTCTGTCTGGCAATATAAATGCTGTCTTCGCCGTAATCTTCTTCGCGAAAGTGGTCTTCCACAAACTGCTGTGCCCTGTTGCTGGCGCACCACGTCAGCACCTGACATAAGGTGTTGAACACGATTTTCAGTAATGTCATTCGGTCATATCTCAGTGGGCGATCCGGATGAATCAGGGGCACATGGGAATGCCCCTGCCGGATAATAAGAGGAGAGCTGCGTTACTGCGGTGACGGAGACTCCGGCGGCACGGGGCCCTGACCATGAATAATCCGGTGTTTCGCCAGCGCCTGTGGCATGTCGTTGATGCAGTAGGTGATGTAGAAGACGTTGAACAGCACGGTGTAGAACGCATTCATTCTGAGGTCGAAACGGAAGGTGTTCAGCGCATAGTGTCGCAGTGCAGCCCTGGCCTTAAAGGCCCAGACGATGTACATCACGCCGCAGGCAAGCGACAGAATGCCGCTTAAGGCCAGAAGTGTATCGCTGCCCGTGTCGTAGCCGGCGAGGTCCGGTGAGGCCATCACGCCGAATTGTCGTCCGAGCCCAAAACAGACGGAGAGCCAGATGATAAACAGGTTGCCGCAAACCGGATACCCGGTGGTGTCGCTCATAATATCCTGCTTTTTATACAGCCAGAGCAGCGGCCAGATACCGCAGGTGGCGACGGTGAGCAGCACGAAGTTCAGGGTCGGCGTCGCCAGTCGCTGGCTGAGTGTCGAAATGTCGGTCATATCGTATTGTCCTTGATTGATTTTGCTGTAAACAGGGGATGCGCCGGGTTACCCGGCGGTCAGTGTCGTGCATTCGGGCATATCAGCCAGAACCTTGTGGACGTTTCCGGCCGAAGGGGTAAAGTGCCCCACCTGTTTGTCGTTGACGTAAACGTCAAATGACGTTGCCTTTCTGATGGCATCAATGAACGACAGCCAGGCATTGTCGCCGTTACGCCAGCCGAGGGATGACGGCAACGGGAACGTCTGGTCGTCCGTCACCATGGTGATGGTGGTTTTCTCATCCTGTGAATCGGCACCGCTGCCGTCAGGCAGGGTGAGCATGACGTGATGTTGCAGGATATTCTGGTCGTCAGGGTTGCCGGTGCAGTTCAGATTCAGCATCACCTTTTCGGGGCTGGTGATGATGTACTCGGTGACGCCCATACCGAAGCCACTGCTCCACATATTGGGGACCGCCTGTGCCGTGATGGCAAAGGTCAGTAATCCTGCTGACAGGATGGCGTGCATGAATCGCATGGTGTTTTTCCTTCTGAGTCAAAAATGTTGTTGAGGGGCAGCCGTGTTACATGAGTTGTTTACCCACGACGATAAGTCCGGCCAGCCAGCCGATACACTGTGGGCCCACAAGCCAGAACAGACGGGCCTTGAGTAATCCGGTCATTCCTTCGCGGGTGTATACCGCATCCGGCATCAGCCATTGTCGAAGAGCAGCACCGACCGTCATACCGGCTCCGGGCCCAAGCGTCATCCAGAACAGATATCCCATTCCCTGACCAAAACTGCGTATCTCGCCGGTACTCCCGAACACGTTAAACAGCACGACCACAAGCGCGATGGCGAAGGCAATCGCGAAATATTTAATGACAAGCGCCATGTTCAGATTTCCTTATTTTCTGCACTGCTGAGCAGCGCTCAGCATGTTGTCCATGAAGCGCGGGGGGACATAACCGTATTGCTGGTTCATTTTCTCCAGCTCCCCGTGCGTATATTTCGTTTTGAGGTCATCCCAGATACATCCGCAGACGGCGGTAGTACCGCCGCCTGATTTGCATCCCTGGATAAACTCGCGTTCATTTTTGTCGCCACAGCCGCTCAGGGTTACGGCAGACAACAGCAGGGTGAAGAGCAGCAGAGGGCCTGCGACAGGTTTCACGATTTGACTCCTTTGGGTCTGGATGGATGTTCAGGGTGTTGTTCCCTGAAGGTGTGAATGACATCACTGATAAAGCGAAAGTGGGGCAGTGCGCTGATAAATCCCTCTTCAGTAATGAGCGAACTGATTTCGCTCCGGCGACGGAAGGTTTGCTCTGAGAGTGAGGCCGAGATAATGTCTTCCAGCCGGAACACCCGAAGGCTCCCCCGGCAACAGACGACCAGATACCAGTGCTGATGCCGGTAAATCAGGCGGTAAGGCTCCTGCTCATCGTGACGGACACCGCCGACCAGCAGACTGACCACCCGGTGATGACAAATGGCTTCGGCCAGACGATGAAAACTGTCAGCCTGTGTCCATGCTGACGGTAAGTCGTGCCAGATAAAGCAGGGTGAGGTGCCCGTTTCATTCATCAGCAGGTGCATCAGTTGCCGGTTCTGCGACGGGATAATGCGTGCGATACCGGTACTGCGGGCAAAGGAAACGGCCCCCGGAGAGTGATCACGCGTGGCGCTCTCACTGAGCCGATACGTGCCGTTCTCCCCGATAATGTCGAGGTGGACCAGCCGTTGATGTAAGTCACGACGCAGGGTGCGTATCGATACACCAAACTCACCAGACAGTGTCTGAAGGGTCAGCGTTTCTCCGGCCATTAACCGGCTGATAATGACCGACAATCTGACGGCCAGCCGGTCGTAGCGGGCCTCTTCATCGGGTCGTTGCATGGACGCTCCGTGTGCGATAAATAGGTTGATATTTCATGCGGTTATTATGCGGGAGGGGAGGGACACGTTATGTCCGTCCCCCGTAATGGCGGAAAAGAAAAAGTGAAAATTTACCTTTCAGTAAACAGAAGAATTAACAAAGGGTTAGTGCCAGGTAGCTGAAATGACGACAGCATGCTGACACGCCCTGTCATCAGTCGTGTTCTCGCGAGTACGGTCAGCGGCCCAGGCTTTGTGCAGGATGGGTAACGTTACGGTGCACTGAAGATATGCTCACACTGCGTGCAGCCGTATTCATCAAAGACGGTACCGTCCAGTTGTTCTCCGGCCAGAGAGCCTGCCACCGCACCAGCACAGGCGCCGGACAGAAAACCAATGAGGCCTCCGGCTATCGTACCGACAACCGGAATGACTGAACCTATCAGCGCACCGGTGGAGGCTCCTTCAAGCCCGGCAAGACCTCCGGCTGTTGCGCCAATGACCCCACCAGTCTTTTTACCCACATGGCGCAGTCGTATGTTTTGCGAACCGCAATTCGGACAATGCATTTCTTTTCCCTTGTTACTGGCAATAAAGCCGCCTGAATAAACAGGCGGGCCGTGTATAAAAACGGCCCTGATACCGGAACAGGGAATGTGGCGATGGCAGCGCCGGAACGGGGGAAGCATGCACGCGGGTATTTTGCAGGGCAGTTCACTGGGGAGACGGAACAAGGGGAGCGGCAGGGCATCAGAACCCCGTTTTTTCTTATCAGACACATTAACCTCCATGAGTAAAATAAAAAAACGGCAACATTTCTGCTGCCGTTCTCACATTGGTAATATAGGTCTAAAATTTTTTTGAATGTCCCTTCTGGTCTGTATTGCTGTCTCCATTCACTTTATTTTCAGCGCAGAACCCCTACTCACCACCACAGGTTTTCCGGTAATGGTCATTAATCAGCGTTTCCAGCATATCGCTGATACGAACCCCGCTGCGTTCAGCCATAAAGTCCAGTCGTGTTTTGGTTTCATTCTTCAGATACGTATTGAGTGCTTTTTTATCGGTGCGGGACTGACGCAGTTTCTGCTGATTCCAGGCTTTATTAAGATTCAGCAGGAATAAACGCTTTGTATCTGGTGCATCGTCCCATAAATCGATCGCCGCTCGCAGGGCTAAATTGCGCTCAGAATGACTCAGTGGCGTGAGCCAGGTCGTTAATCCGGGCGTGGATAGACTCATATAGAGTCCGCCGAGATTACCGGCTTTCTCCTGCTGAACTTTTTGCAGGTTGTTCCAGGCCCATAATACTGCGTCTTCTTCATCTGGCAGCCATTTTAACGGTAGCGGTTTACTGTATATGATTTTCCACCGGTCTTTGAGTTTTTCCATCACCTGTTTCTTAAGGTGATTCACTGGGGGTGTGGAAATGTATATGTTGTCAAAGAAGGCGATGAGAATATGCATTCTCTCCTGATGACTTGCCGGGGATAAACTCAGGTTTATTCGCTGATACCAGTTTTTCCCGAATTCAGCATTTGCTGGCGGGCCAATGCCAAACTCATAATCCCCGGCCTTACAGAGATACGCCCATAGCCAGAACGTGGCCCGCTCATTCTGACGAAGCCAGTCAAAACAATCCAGTGGAAGCACATTTTCATCACGGGCTATTTCCATTTCAGACAGCAGTCCTGCCTGCTGGTTTTTATCCGGGATGGCCTGATTAATTAGCTGGTTTAACGCCTGTCGGCAGCTTTCTGCATCCTGCCTGGGAACATTGTTGGTGTTAATTTTGTTGCTGGCATTCAACCATCCGGCATAAAACGCGCAAACTCTCAGGTCCCGACTCGTTATGAGTCCTCGCCTGCCATCATCATAATTTACAGCCATTATCCAATACCTCATAAACTAAACTACACAGTAGTAGTTGTTGTAGTGATTATCGTGGTTACACAGTAGCATGATGATGGTTTTATCGTCACTGAAAAATACATCTGGTAGTCATCGTGAAGTGATATGCTGGTTTGATGCGGGTTGGTTAATGGTTTTACTACGTTGCTATCGTCGTTGTTTTTAATGTTTTATCTCTTTTCTGTCTCTGTTTTTCTGTCTTTTTCATGCTTACATAGCTATCTGCAGGTTTATCTATTCTCCTGTTCATCTTCCTGCACGCTATCGTTTTCACCTCCATCAGTGATGTCTGTTTTAACTCAGGACGTATTGACGGCATCACACAGGATTCACCCTTCGTATTTATAATTTGTGGCTCAGTAGCAGGAGTGAGGGCTTCTTTGGAGCAGGGTATTAACAGGTTGAGGTCATGTGATGTCTCGGTTTTTTTTATTCTTCTTGTTGAAGAGATAATTCCAGAGTGAATGTAACATCGCTTTTATCTCGTGTGGCCACCGCCTGGTGCCGCTGGCTCTGGTATTACTGTCAGGTGTAGTGTGTTGGATTGGTATTAATATATTAAAGAAGAGATTATTATCTTAAGGATTAACTTCAAAGGTTACTTAAGGGTAAGAGGTAAGTAATGCTGTTTAGTCGATATACTGTCTGAGAGAAGATGGTAACGATTACCGATGTTGAAAGGTACTGAATCAGTGAACAGTCTTAATCGTGGGAGCACTTATGATGACTGTAACTGAGTCGGGAAGCGTTAAAGGTGTAAGGATTATAAAGTGAGAATAACGACGTGATAACAGCATTGTCGTTTATTCGATGTCTGTGGTAGCGGGGTATTCCAATACGTTAGCAGGCAATCATCAGACCGGGAGATATTGTCACTGGTGCGTAAACCTTCATTAAGCAGGATATGGCGGTTATCAGATGAGTCCGTGTATGTGCTGGCAGTTAACCCGCACTCAGTATCTGGTGAGCGTTATTAACGTTATTAGCGCTATCCGGCAGGCATAACGTTCTTCTACCCTGGCTGACTATGGCCGGTAATACGTTCATCAGTAATCACTGAGTGGACTGTGCTAATCATTGTGGTGCGTATCCGGATATTGTTTACGTCAGTTAACTATACAGTAGAGGCTGTAGCCTGTAACGGGAGTAATAGCCCGGGCTGGTACTCCTGACTTAATTAATTCGCCAAAGGGAATGCCTGCAGTGAATTATTAAAAATGGCTGACGGGTATCTTTACGAAGAATAACTAACGCACTGATTTTGCGTTATTGGCTAAAACGACGGAGTCTTATGATTATGTATGTCTTTGAGGCTTTCTGTAAGGCTATATAACCGTATTGAATAACACGGTAGTGGAAATCTGTAGATAGAATGAATACGTCGCTCCTGATGCGTTACAGCGCGTTTAAACTGATGCTGGTTGCTACTGCGTTTCGTATTGTTCGGGTAATTTACCTGGTACTGAATCAGCTAAGGACAAAACCATTTCATGAAAGCAAATGTAGAGTATGAATTTCATCATTTCGGTATACCGGTTCAGGACGGTGACACCGCAGGCAAGTTCAGTGCGAAAGCCGGGATGTATACCACCGATAATCCAGGTAAGTTTCGGGTGCAGTGGCATCGCTTTACCGATGACTCACCCCTGCATCCGTTACTGAAAACGGTTCCGCATGTGGCGTTTAAGGTCAACAGTCTGGCTGAGGCGATTGCGGGTGAAACAGTTATTCTGGGGCCTTATGAACCTATCGACGATTATCAGGTGGCGGTCATCGATGATTGCGGTGTGCCCATTGAGCTGATTGAAACCTCGCTCAGCGATGAGGAACTGTGGGCGCGGGCAGCCTCCGGTCAGGGGAGTCTGTACCGAAAGCCAGAAATGCAATAGGGTGAAAATAACGATGGATGAACAGTGGCCAGGTAATCATCCATCGTTTCTGGAGGCGCACCGTTTGTCCTGGGGATCAGGATTATGCAGTGTGCCTCTCCAGGTTATCGTTGCCTGCTAACCTTCAGACCGGCGTTTTGGTATGAGCCGGGCTGGCCTTTGTCACTGGATCATGTCACGTATCCTGCGCATCCAGCCGATCACTTCACCTTCCGGATCGCGTTCATGGATACGTGCTGCTGTCATTAAGGGAAATGCCCGCTCTGCGAGACGGGCTTTGGCGGCGTTATCTTTCATCACGCCATCAAATCGCTGAGCCAGTGAATACGCTTCCGCAAACACTTTAGGGGTAGCCTTACCGCCGACAGGATGGTCGGTGACGTCGATCATCACACCAAAGGCTTCGTGAATGGCATCGGGATGAAGATAGCTTTCGACCTCGTGTTTTAGCGTCTGAGCCGCCCAGCATCCGTTGGCTCGTGCATTAACGGCATTCACCGCGTCAGCATAAGCAGGCACATCACGGTCGTAGATATGAATCTCCCTGCGGTTAAGGGCACGAAGATAATTTTCATTGACCCAGTGCTTGAGCGTTCCGCCACCCAGTACGATAAACGCCACACGTTCGTCATTCTCCAGGTCAGGAAGGGTGTTGTCTTCTGCATGCAGCGCTTTACTGAGAGCCTTAAAGGCAGCGACATCGGTCGGCCCTTCCACGCAGAACAGCAGTCTGACCCGGTTGTCTGGTGTGACGCCCAGCGTATCCGTGACGATGCCGAAAACATCAGCGCCAGCCTGAATGGTTGGTTGACCCGTTTCAGCATTACGGGAAACAAAGCGAATACTGTCACCCGGTAGCTCTGCAGCAAAGCCCGGACTGTGCGTGGTAAGGATAACCTGGCAGCCGGTTTCGAGAGACAGGGATTTAAATGACTCAATCAGGATCCGCTGGTAATTAGGGTGCTGTGAAGTTTCGGGCTCTTCAATGGCGTAGATGATACTGCGGCGATTGCTGGACTTAAGTCGTCGTTCTGCTTCGGCCTTAAAAAAGCTCACCAGCACCAGACGACGGACGCCGCTGCCACGTTTATTCAGCGGGATCCCTCCGTCAGTGTTGAGACCAACGGAGAACAGCCCCTGCCATTTTGCCGGAGTGGGAGGTGTAAACTCGGGAGTAAGTTCTCTCGCCAGGCCGGGTTCAATGGTTTTCAGCGCCTCATGTGTGTTTCGGGCAATCTCTTCAGCCTTTTGCTGGACACGCAACTGGATCCTGGCAATGTCGTCCTGGACTTCGGCCAGTGCAGCCGTAATGGCGGCTTTCATCGGGCTTTGTACTTCATCGTCGGAATCCCTGCTGCTTCTGTCGCTCTGGAAAAGAGCAAACATGGGCAACCAGCTCTCGATTTGGTCCCAGATGCGTTTTGTGTCTTCTTTGGCTTTGCTTATGAGGAGTCCTGTTTCTGTCAGTTGCAGATCTGATGATGCCGCCCATATGGCTTTTCGCATCCCGGGATTCCCCTTAAGCGAAACATCGAGTCCCAGTTCTTTCACCCTGGCCTGAAGCTCTTTTTCCTTCAGTTCCAGGAGATTCTGAAAACCGGCAGCAGCAGGGTGGTTTGCAATGACAAAAATCTCTGCGGTCGGTTTTTTGTTACTGCAGTTAAAGATCTTGCGGATTTTCAGTGAGCCGGTCCCCGTCAGCAGAAACTCTTCCTGGAGCGTGGTTTCCGCGCCGGAATCCAGCGTGAGGGAAGGGGGAAGATCGATAAACTCGCAGGTGATCTCCACATTGTCCTGTCCGCTGTGAATACAGGCATCGCCTTTTTCGATTGATACCACGCTGTTGTTGAAGAAGATCTCCAGCGCTTCAAGGATCGTCGATTTGCCAATGTCGTTGCGTCCGACAAAGGTTGTCAGGTCATCAAACTCCACACTTACTTCCTGTGCATAACAGCGAAAATTTTTAACTGCCACACTTTTCAGTCGCATGTCTTTTCCCTTTTGCTGAAACAGCTCAGTTGAACTGCCCGTTATTTTACCGGGCAGATGAACATTTTTATTGACGGCTGTTTGATTTATCTCCGGATTTAAGCGAACAGTACCGTGAAGGGTGACGATATTTTCATGTGGTACACGGCAATCTGGTCCGGTACTACGATGGCAGGCTTCCCGAAAAGTATTTTTTAACGGCACCGGTAATGGTTATGAACGATAACCCACCGGAGTCCATTTTAATGAGTTACACATACGACCCTTTCTGGCAGCAACGCATCGCCGATACCTTCAGTTGTGCACTTAACGCTTACACCCGATTACTGGCCCTGCGTGTTGACCTCCGTCTGCCGGATACGCCAGCGGCCACCGATGCGGCCGTTATCTCCCGTTTCACCGATTCCCTGAAAGCCCGGATTGATGCCCTTCAGGCGCGGCAACGTCGCGAGGGCAAACGCGTCTGGCCGACCACGCTACGTTTTGTCTGGGCGCGGGAGTTTGGTGAAATCAAAGGGAAGAAGCATTACCACGCGGTGCTGTTGCTGAACCGCGATACGTGGTGCGGACCGGGAGATTACAAAGACCCGGATTCGCTTGCAGGTATGATTAAACAGGCGTGGTGCAGTGCCCTGAAGGTGGATGCACAGGCGCATGCCGTTCTGGCCCGCTTCCCTAAGAGCCCGGTGTCCTGGCTGACGCGTGGTAATACCACAGAGCTTCAACAGGCGCTGGCGCAGGCCGCTTATCTTGCCAAACGCGAAACCAAAGTCACCGGTGATGGTGAACGTAATTTCGGTTGCAGCCGCGGCTGAGCCAGGCATACATCGATTCACCAGGCCTGACCGTACGGGCCGGGTAATTTTTTACAACGTTCCCCTATCCTCTGAGGCGAACCGGTAACCCCATGATTCAACCTCCACCGGACGTCTCCCGATAGCCATATCCTCAGAGGGAGAAAAATACCATGACCACGTTGAATACGAATATTAATGCCAGCCCTGACACACTGCTTTCAGCTCAGGACCCGCTTATCGACATGACCTTTATCACCACGTTTACCGGGATGACCGACAAATGGTTTTACAAACTGATTGGCGACGGGTTGTTTCCGAAACCCATCAAGCTGGGGCGCAGCTCCCGCTGGCGCAGAAGCGAGGTGGAAGCCTGGATGCAGCAGCGTATTGCTGATTCCCGTGGCGTCTGAGCAGGGAGGATATCTGAATGGAAAAACGACGCCGCACTCAGCCACAGGCCATCCCGGTTCGCTGGACGTGTCCCCGTTGCCGGCGACAGTACTGTGGCGCCAGACCCTGTCCCGTTTGTTTCAGACCCACCGACGCACCTGCGCAACCGTAACCTTTCTGTATTCCGGTGCCGACCACCAACCGTACCGACCCGCTAACGCATAACTGAACCGCCATTCACCCTGCCACGCTGCCCGTACCGGGACGGCTGACGCCTGCGTGTCGTCTGGCGGTAAGGAGAGTACCACTATGTATGCAAAATCGTTTATGGCTCTGGACGGCAACGGCCGTCTCACGGGAGCCATAACCGCGCAGACCGCGCCGTATGACCGCTACAGCTGCCATCTGTGTGCCAGTGCCCTGCAGTACCATCCTGAATACGACACCGAACGTCCGTGGTTTGAACATCATGCAGCAAAGCTTTCGGAGAACGGTCGACAGCACTGCCCGTATGTAAAGCCCGGGGTGAGGGAGACCCGCCATATCCGGCAACTGCAGTCTTATGTACCGGAAGCCCGTCCCCTGGTTTTCTACGCAGACTGGCACTGTCACGGCTGCGGCAGTGATTACCACGGTGAGCGCTACTGCCTCACCTGCCGGACGGGCGAGCACAGTGATGTGCGTGCTGATACCAACCGGATAGAGGAAGTGACGGCATGCGCATGCTGAAATGTTATCTGGCCAATGACCGCGAAGGCCACTTCGCGACAGCCGGGGAGGCCGTGAGTGCGCCGGGGCAGATATGGAGCTGCGCGTCCTGCGGCTGTCGACTGGTGCTCCATGCGGGGACATACGGGGAGCCGCCGTGGTTTGAACATGACCAGCAGAGCGTGGCCCGGCATGTGCTGATGGCCTGCGCCCACCTTGACCCGGAAGTGAAAACCGAAGCCCGGCACCGAAAGCTGCGCAGTCTCATCAACGGGCTGGAAGCGACGGTAATGGTGCTCTCCTGGTACTGCGTGTGGTGCGGCGACCATTACCAGGGCGTGAAGCACTGTCCCCGGTGTCTGACTGGTATCTACAGCATCGAAGAAGCGCACTGGCAGAGAAACTACTGCTGCAGTACCAGATAGTTCCCCGTCTTTATGAACCAGATACCGCCGTAGAGGCGGTGTCCTCCCTGATTTAACCTAAAGAGAGTCTGCATTATGAATCATTCTTACATACGGGCGTCTGATGCTGTCAGCGCGGATGCCGTCAGCACGCGTGCATTTCTGCAACAGGCCGTTGACCATTACCCGCGACTGGCGGCATTCAGCTTTACGCTGGCGCTACCGTATCGTGAAGCCATGAGCGAATACCGGTCATTGATTCTGCGTTTTCACTCTGAAGTCTGGCAGCGCACCGGCGAATATTCGCGCCAGCGTCAGCAGGCACGACATCGTTCACTCCCGACGCTGTTACGCTGGATATGGGAGACGGCCAGCGCACCGGAGTGCAAAATGGTGCTGCTGCTCAATCTCGATACGCTGGGTACAGGGCGAAACCTGCAACTGACCGACAGTGCGCCTCCGGGGCTTAACGCCATCATCGCCGACGCATGGCAAAAGGTGACCGGTACCGCCTGCACTGACGGCGTAACGAGTATGACGCAGATCATTATTAACCGCGTCGCTCAGGGAGTCTTCGCAACACCCTTTAACCAGCTTACCGTGCATGTTAAGGCCATGTCAGAGCCAATAGCAACGGCCAGAACGGGGATGATTTGTCCGTGAAAGTAATAGCTTCTCTAATTAATGGGGGAGTTATCCAGGTCTTCCCCGGTGTCTGCAGCGCCGATATAATCCCTGAATGAAAAAAGCTCACGATACCTTACCCCCGGAACAAACCGTCACAGCACTTGCGCATTTCGCCTGGTGCGCCCTTGTCGCCTTACGTACCGCTCAGCAGGATGGTCAGGCATTGTCGCCACTCAGCACGCATGCATTTATACTGCGCTGGTTAACGGTGGCGTATAAGCAAAAACGGTTTCCACGTGCAATCGCATCTGATATTGAGGGATTGCTGACGCTGGGGCGTAACAAAGGCCTTGCCGCCAGCTTATTCAGTCGTCTGGAATATCTGTGGTCTTCGTGCACCGGACCGGTGTCAGCGCAGTCGGATTTGTATCGGCTGACGTACGCAATTGAACAGCTTAAATCGCGGGGCTGGGTCAATGCAGCGGTGAGTGACAGGGACTGGGACAATGAAACGCTTCTGGTCCTGGAATACAGCGATGCGAATGCACTGCTGGTAAGGAAGTCGGCACTGACCTGCGGATTTTCGGATGGAGGGAAACTCGTTGCGCCGGTTGAGTTTCTTGTGAATGGCGACTTGTCAGCCTGTATGGCTGTTTTTGCGGCTCATACACTGTCGGCTGTCATGCTGGAGTCGAATCGGATCGTGTTACAACCTTGAGCAGTAAAACAACCGTTCTCAACCCGCAGCAAAGCTCATCACTGTCCACGTCTGTCTTTCTGTAAACCGAACGGGTGTTGTTCCTGGTCGCGCTAATGCACCGGCGGCTGAGATATTCATATCGCTGGTACAGGTATGAGATATGCGTAAAGTCCGGGCGTTGCAATTCCTTTAATCTGAAAAAAATAAATAAGCCCGGTTTACGTGAATAATAAGAAATGATGGAAACCTGAAACTGTCGCCAGTTTTTCACATGCTCAGTCACGTCCAGCTTCTCAATTTCTGATAAAAGTACAAAATCAGATATTTCACGTGACTGGTGATATTTTGTACAAATATACACCCTAAGCCAAATTGATCATTTTCTGTACATCCTTATCCCGCGGGGCCTGAAGGGTTATGGTGGAAAATTCTTATAAATCAGAAAGATGATATTTTTTTGTTAAAAGCCAGGAGTGTAAATCTTTGTTACATTTTTTCATTTTCGATCTGGCAGGGAACGTTCCCAAACTCCAGCCATTGGGCCTTATCCGAAATTTTTCATTTCAGACAAATACCCAGAAAATACAGTGTCGACATGCTGGTGGATGGAATGCGCCCGCTTTTTTTGGTTCCGGGATTTTTATTTACGTCGGATGACGCGAACCGGAAAGTTGTTCTGGCTGGGTAATTTTTTCTTATTTATTTTTCACTGGCATTGACCGTTTCTATCACTCCATAGAACAGGGACAGCCATGTCTAATTCTTCCTTTCAGTCCGAAATCCCTAAAGCGCGTATTAATTTAAAACTTGATTTGCATACCGGTGGTGCGAGCAAGAAAACGGAGCTCCCCCTGAAATTGCTCGTGGCGGGCGACTTCAGTAATGGTCAGGAGTCTGCCCCTTGTCTGAGCGCAAAAAAGTTGATTTGAATAAAAATAATTGTGATTCTGTCATTTCTGAATATTCCCCAAAAGTCAATCTTACCGTTAAAAACACGCTTGCTGATGATGGCAGTGAAGACAACATCAGTCTGACCTTCCGGAGCATGAAGGACTACCAGCGTCGGTGAGACATCCGCGTCATACAACTCTTTGAACGCAGCCACTATCTCACGGGTGGTCATCCCTTTGGCGTACAGTGACAGGATTTGGTTATCCATCCCGGTGATCCGGGTCTGGTTTTTCTTCACCAGTTGGGGCTCGAAGGAGCCGTCACGATCGCACGGCGTACGCAGTTCCAGCGGGCCATCGCCGGTGGTAACGGTTTTTGTGAAATAGCCGTTGCGGGAGTTGGCACCCGGTTTAGACTGATGTTTACCGTAGCCGAGGTGATGGAGCATTTCGGCGTTGAGGCGGCGCTCAACGCTGATTTTTTTCAGCAGGCGATCGAACTGGGTGAGATCGTCAGGGGTTTTGAGATTTTTGGTCAGTTCGTTAGCCAGAGCCTACAACTGTTTTTCGTCCATAAAGTAACCTGCTTTTGATGTTGAATTGAACATATCAAAATCAGGCAATTACACAAACTTGTGTACAGGCTCCATACAGCTAACCCGGCCCGTCACATCGTAATGTCAACCCGTAATGCATAACATCATGCAGCGTTCCATTAATGAGTCGGGAATCATATTCAACCTTCTTGAATCGCCACGGGTAATCTAGACACTTCCGAGCCGTTGATGGACTGACCCCACCCCGGTAGACGATCCTGCCCTATAGTAACGAGCGCATGGCAGACATGTCCCCGTTCTGGATGCTAAATGTTCTGAACAGCGCCGAACTGGTACTGGGGCAGTATCAGCGCCTGCAGCACAGCCCGCCAAGTACTGTGGTTCCGACCTTAATGGGGGCCGCCAGCTGTCAGTAAAGGTCAGTGTCTGACCCCGGAGACACGCGGACAGCCAAGCACCTACCAATCATCTGCTGGTCCCCCGCTATCAAATCAGCCAGTTGCGTAAAGAAATGCGGCATGTTGTGCCGCTGGTTCTGAATGGTCAGGTTGGCAGCGCGATGACGAATGACATGCTGCCGCAGGCGGCTATCCCGGGAGAAGGGGGAAGGTCTGGCGTGAGTCTTCAGCGGTGAGCTCAATTGCTGCATGGGTCACTACCTTCGCCATATCTTGAGCATACTACCGGAGTAGTCCAGCAACAAAGTGGCCGAACTACTTCCATGGAACGTGGTTCTTCCCGATAAATAATCGTCAATACGGCGCTCGTTTAACGCTTACACATTAAATATTAATTAAGCCTGATTGGATGTTTTTCATTTTTTTTAATTGGTGTGCTTGACCTTCCAGTAACATCAACCTTTAGCCTTGTAAGAAATTGCTACAGCGCCGTTTTCGGATGGGCCGGGGCTGCCTGTGGCATATGAAAGGATCACTGTTATGAAAATGAAAATTGGGGTTCTGATTGTGTCGGCCGCAATCATCGCCACTGCCGGGATTGCGTTTGCCCGGGATAGTGGCGGCAACGATGAGCCGGCCGCAGCGGCCGCACCTATGGCTCCCCAGGTTCCCGTAGCCGAAGTGCTCTCGCGTCAGATAGTCCCTT
Organism: Enterobacter cloacae complex sp. IR5384; assembly: GCF_049237265.1. Lineage (NCBI taxonomy): Bacteria > Pseudomonadati > Pseudomonadota > Gammaproteobacteria > Enterobacterales > Enterobacteriaceae > Enterobacter > Enterobacter cloacae complex sp. IR5384. Next base: position 19,528 of record NZ_JBMKHJ010000036.1, read on the forward strand.
CGGCAGAGTTTACCGGTTCATTGGCGGCCCCAAAAACCGTAGAGCTACGCCCACGCGTTGGCGGTGCTATCGACGCTGTCAGCGTACCTGAAGGCAGCATAGTACGTCAGGGGCAGTTGCTGTTCCAAATTGATCCTCGTCCATTCCAGGTGGCTCTTAACAGCGCGCAAGCACGACTCAAGCAGGCAGAAGCGCTGGCTATCCAGGCCAATCGCGATTTTGAGCGAGTTGGCCGGCTGGTGAACAATGGCGCGGTATCCCGGAAAGATTACGATGACGCAACTTCTACACGTCATGCTCGTCAGGCTGAGGTGCAAGCTGCAAAGGCCGCGGTTGCGGCGGCGACACTGGACTTGTCTTATTCGCGCGTGGCGGCACCGATTACCGGCCGTGTGGATCGCATGCTGGTGACCGAGGGAAATCTGGTCAGCGGCGGTGGTACGGGATCTGCGACGCTATTGACAACGATTGTTTCCGTCAATCCGCTATACGCTTACTTTGATATTGACGAGGCGACGTTCCTTAATTCGGTCAGCAAGGCACGTCCTGACGCCGCAAATAAGGTTGAAGAGCGTTTACCTGTACATGTTGGGCTGGCGACAGAAAAAGGTTTCCCGCATCAGGGAACGCTCGATTTTGTCGGGAATCAGATCGACCGTAGTACCGGTACTGTCAGGGTACGTGCCGTAATCCCTAACGAAGATGGGAAACTGACGCCAGGCGCCTTTGCCCGCGTGCAGCTGGCCACCGGTGCAGCACATCAGGCGATTCTGATTGACGATCAGGCGATAGGGAGCGATCAGGGACGCAACTATGTCCTGGTGGTGGGTGCGGATAATAAGGCGCAGTATCGCCCGATTGAGCTGGGCGCGGTGGTTGATGGTTTGCGCGTGGTCAAGAGTGGCCTGAAAGCCGGTGAGAACATTATTATCAAGGGGCTGGTGCGTCCCGGTATGGCGGTGACGCCGCGTTTGACCCCGATGCAGGCTTCTGGCGCGTCGGTTAGCGAGGGGGAAAAAGCCGGCTCCGTTGAAGGGGGAGGCCAATAATGAAATTCCCACACTTCTTCATCCAGCGGCCTATTTTCGCGATTGTGTTATCGGTGTTTATGCTGATAGCTGGCGCTCTGGCTTTCTTTCAGCTTCCGCTGAGTGAATACCCATCGGTAACACCGCCTACCGTGCAGGTTTCGGCAAGCTACCCTGGTGCTAACCCTAAAGTGATTGCTGACACCGTTGCTGCTCCACTGGAACAGGCAATCAACGGGGTGGAAGGCATGTTGTACATGAGTTCCCAGATGTCTGCCGACGGTCGAATGGTATTGACGATTTCATTCCGGCAGGGAACCGACCCCGATATTGCGCAGATTCAGGTGCAGAACCGGGTTTCTCGGGCCTTGCCGCGCTTGCCGCCTGAGGTGCAGCAGATCGGTGTCGTGACGGAGAAAACGTCACCGGATATCCTCATGGTTGTGCATATATTTGCGCAGGGCGATCGCTACGATCCGCTTTATGTTTCCAACTATGCCATGTTGAACGTGCGTGATGAGCTATCACGCTTGCCAGGTATTGCCAGCGTCACGCTTGGAGGCGAGGGTGAATACGCGATGCGTGTCTGGCTGGATCCGACCAAAGTCGCTTCCCGTGGTTTAACGGCCAGTGATGTGACTGCTGCAATTCGTGAGCAGAATGTCCAGGTCGCGGCCGGTTCTGTCGGTCAACAGCCGAACAGCTCTTCTGCCTTTGAAGTCAGTATCAATGCCCAGGGGCGTCTGACCACCGTTGAGCAGTTTGGCGATATTGTGATCAAAGCTGGCGCTGATGGCCAGGTTACCCGCCTGCGCGATGTTGCGCGTCTGGAGTTGGGATCGGACAACTATTCCCTGCGCAGCCTGCTGGATGATAAAAATGCCGTGGGTATGCACATCGTTATGACGCCTGGCGCCAATGCGCTGGACGTCTCTGCCTCGGTTCGGGCGACGATGGCGAGGTTGCAGGCCAACTTCCCGGAAGGTATCGAATATCGTATCGCTTATGACCCGACAGTGTTTGTCAGCGCCTCGTTGAAATCAGTGGCAATGACGTTGCTGGAGGCAACGGTGTTGGTGGTACTGGTGGTGATGCTGTTCCTGCAAACCTGGCGGGCTTCTATCATCCCTCTGGTCGCGGTACCTATTTCGTTGGTCGGTACTTTCGCCCTCATGTATTTGTTCGGCTTTTCGCTCAACACGCTGTCGTTGTTTGGTCTGGTGTTATCGATAGGTATCGTTGTCGATGATGCCATTGTGGTGGTTGAAAACGTCGAACGACATATTGCGCAGGGCCGTTCTCCGAAAGAAGCGGCAAGAAGGGCCATGGACGAGGTTACCGGCCCTATTTTAGCCATTACTTCCGTTTTGGCAGCTGTGTTTATTCCTTCAGCGTTCCTGTCAGGATTGCAGGGGGAATTCTATCGCCAGTTCGCGCTGACCATCGCCATTTCGACGATCTTATCTGCGATCAACTCGTTGACGTTATCGCCGGCTCTGGCATCAGTGCTGCTTAGACCTCATCAGGATATGGCGCAGGCCGACAGGTTGACGCGCGTCATGGATCGCGTATTCGGTGGTTTCTTCCGTCGCTTTAACGCTTTCTTCGATAGATTGTCGAACAACTACGTTGGTGCAGTCCGCCGGGCCGTACGCGGTAGTATCATCGTGCTGGTGCTGTATGCCGGTTTCCTGGGCCTGACATTGTTGGGGTTCCAGCAGGTTCCTAACGGTTTTGTGCCCGCTCAGGATAAATACTATCTGGTTGGGATTGCTCAATTACCTTCCGGCGCTTCGTTGGATCGCACGGAAGCCGTAGTGAAAGAAATGTCCAGAATTGCGCTGGCAGAACCTGGAGTGGAAAGCGTCGTGGCGTTTCCTGGGTTGTCGGTAAACGGCCCAAACATGCCTAACTCCGCATTGATGTTTACAATGCTGAAGCCCTTCAGTGAACGTAAGGACCCTTCGCTGTCCGCAGCAGCTATTGCCGGTAGTCTGATGGGGAAATTTAGCCAGATACCTGACGGCTTTGTTGGGATCTTCCCCCCACCACCGGTACCGGGGCTGGGCAGTATGGGAGGATTTAAACTCCAGATCGAAGACCGGGCAGGGCTTGGCTTTGAAGAACTGACCCGTGTTCAAGGGATGGTCATGGCTAAGGCCATGCAGGCCCCTGAACTGGCAGGGATGATGGCCAGTTTCCAGACTAACGCACCTCAGTTGCAGGTTGATATCGACCGCGTGAAAGCCAAGTCTCAGGGCGTCGCACTGACCGATATCTTTGATACATTACAGGTGAATCTGGGGTCGCTGTATGTGAATGACTTTAACCGCTTCGGTCGTACGTATCGGGTGATCACTCAGGCAGATGCGCAATTCCGTATGCAGCCTGAAGATATCGGGTTGCTTAAAGTGCGTAATGCCACGGGTGAAATGATCCCACTGGGAACGCTGGTGAACATTACCCGTACCTCTGGACCAGACCGTGTTATGCGTTACAACGGTTATCCGTCGGCAGATATTACGGGTGGCCCAGCTCCAGGCTACTCCTCCGGACAGGCAACGGCAGCTATTGAGAAGATCGTTAGTGAAACGCTGCCTGAGGGGATGACATTCGAATGGACCGATCTGACTTACCAGGAGAAGCAGGCTGGCAACTCGGCGCTGTATATCTTCCCGTTGGCGGTATTCCTGGCGTTCCTGATCCTGGCCGCACAATACAACAGCTGGTCACTGCCGTTTGCGGTGCTATTAATTGCCCCAATGGCATTACTTTCCGCGATCGCCGGGGTTTGGCTATCGAATGGAGATAACAACATCTTCACGCAGATTGGTTTTGTGGTTCTGGTGGGCCTGGCGGCGAAAAACGCAATCCTGATAGTCGAGTTCGCTCGTGCCAGAGAGAGTGAAGGCGTCGATCCTCTGGCTGCCGTCCTGGAGGCCGCTCGCCTGCGTCTGCGCCCGATACTGATGACTTCGTTGGCATTTATTGCGGGGGTTGTGCCTTTGGTGATCGCGAGCGGTGCCGGTGCGGAAATGCGTCATGCCATGGGGATTGCCGTGTTTGCCGGGATGCTGGGGGTGACGCTGTTCGGACTCTTGTTGACGCCAGTGTTCTATGTCGTGGTACGTAAGCTGGTTATTCGCCGGGAAATCAAGCAGGCACAGCGGGCAATCAGTGATTCACGACCATGACGGGCGGAGCGAGAATAATGAAAGCAGAGTATGAAATGAACCATCGTATTAATAAACTCCAGGTGCTGGTGATGGCGGTGGTATTGGCCGGTTGTACTATGGCGCCGGACTACGAACGGCCTTCTGCACCAACGAGCTCGAGCTATCCTTCGGGAGCGGCTTATGCTCAGGGCACGGTTTCACGGGTTCAGACTGCCGTGGCTGATATCGGTTGGCACGATTTTTATCGTGATCCGTTGTTGCAGCAATTACTTGAGGTCGCGTTGGCAAACAACCGCGATCTGCGCAAGTCGGTGCTGGATGTTGAGGCCGCGCGGGCCCAGTACCGGATCCGTCGTGCCGATATGTTGCCAACACTGAATGTGGATGCGGGCTCTGCTATGCAGCGTCTGCCCGCAGATGTCAGCCCGAGTGGTTCAACTCAGATAACGCGGAGTTATGACGTTAATGGTGCAGTGTCAGCCTGGGAACTGGATTTGTGGGGACGGGTTCGTAGCCTCAGCGATCGGGCGCTGGCAACTTACCTGGCGTTGGATGAAACACGGATTGCGGCAAGGCTGAGCCTGCTCGCTGAGGTGACAAACGCTTATCTGACGTTGCGTGCGGATCAGGAGTTGCTGCAACTGGCTCACGATACGCTGACCACGCAAAAGAGGACTTACGCATTGACCCAGGCGCTGTTTGATGCGGGTAATGCAACGCAAATCGATTTGCGGCGTGCAGATATTGCGTTGCGTACTGCGGAAGTCAGTCAGGCGGCTTATACGAGGGTGGCGGCGCAGGATCGCAATGCACTGGTTCTGCTTTTAGGGCAGCCATTGACGGCCGAACTCTCGGCCAGCCTGGATAAAGCGAATACCTTGCCCGATGACATCATCCCTTCAGCGTTGCCGGCGGGCTTGCCGGCCGAATTGATGGTGCGTCGTCCGGATGTCCGTGCGGCAGAGCAGCAACTGCGTGCAGCTAATGCCAATATCGGGGCCGCTCGCGCGGCATTCTTCCCGGCAATCAGTTTGACAGGATCGGCTGGTACGGCCAGTTCGAGTCTGGACGGGTTGTTCGATCCGGGGTCAGCGGCCTGGAGTTTTGTTCCGCAAATCTCGTTGCCTATTTTCCGGGGGGGCGCGCTGCGCGCCAATCTGGACCTGGCCCAGGTACAAAAGCGCATCGAAATTGCGAATTACGAGAAGGCGATTCAAGTTGCTTTCCGCGAGGTGGCTGATGGCCTGGCGGGCAGACAAACCCTGGATGATCAATTCCGTTCAGAACAATTGTTGGTGCAGGCCAGCCAGGCTAACTATGAATTGGCCTCACAGCGCTTCCGGGCCGGTATTGACGATAATCTGGCGGAGCTTGACGCACAACGAGCTCTGTTCAGTGCGCAACAAACTCTGGTTCAAACCCGACTGGCGCGAATGAGCAATTTGGTCAATTTGTATAAAGCGCTAGGGGGCGGATGGACAGAAAGCTCTCCGGCTAAGCCATAACTCTCCGGGCAGGTTAACGCCACTGTCTGGCGATAAGGTCGGCAATACGTGGGTGGAGGGATAAAACCGCCCGCGTATTGCATTGTCGTAGGGATAAGGGGTTACGGCGCGGCAACCACTTCTTTTACTGCGAGGACTGCTACGTCTTCGTCTTGTTGCCCGACAGCCGGCAGAAAGCACAACTGAACGGTTTACTTGAAATACTTTGGGGCAGTATATATCCCCACCTCAGGTGAAACGCTTAGTCAGAGAATATAAGCACGAAAATTTTTGGCGATAGGGCTTGACCTTACAACGGTGGCAAGTTCTATCATTGAAGTTACTACAACTAAATAGGATATATATATGCAATTACATCTAGAAAATATGACATGCGGCGGATGTGCCCGGACAGTGACTAAAGTGATTCAAAATATTGATCCTGAAGCAAGTATCATAACTGATCCACCGACTCGTAAGATCGAAGTGAAAACTTCTTTATCTACTGAACAAGTTGCTAATGCTTTACGTGAGGCAGGTTTTCCTCCGAGAGAGTAGTTAACTAAAAATGGTTACCTCCCCGCTGTGGTAACCATTTTTTATCATGTATCCTTACGGTTAGAAGTATTTCTGTTATTATTATGCACCATGGTGGGGTGTTTAGATGTCTTGAGTTGTAGTTTTGATTTAATATGTCTATTACTTAACTCACTAATTTTTTCTCTATGTTAAATGTATTGTGTTCAATATTTATGTGTGATTTACTAAATCATCGGTTTTTTCTTTTAAGGCCTCATTAATGTATCATGTGACGTCAAGTATTTGTGGAGGGGGTATTTGGTTTTTTTTAAATATATTAAGAACAGGGTGGTATGCCAAATTTATCATCATAAAAAGTAAGAAGAGCGAAGTATACGTAAACCAAACGCTGTAAGTTTAAGCATGCCATTTTTGTTCCATGCACTTCTTGATAGCTCCGGGTTTTCAGTCATCAGCCGATACCTCTTCCTGTATCAGGTTATTCAGAGATTCATGAGGCCGCTCGTTATTGTATTACCTCAGCCAGCATAATGTAATTCTCCCGTACCTCATTCTGAGTTCTAAATAGATTAAAATCCAGTATTTATGTCCGATAGCGGCGGTTAAACAGCTCTGCTTTGCATTAGTAACCCGCGTCCCCGGTGGGCATTGATACGATATGCTTCCTGCGGAGAATGCACCGACTGGTATTTCTGTGCCGGCCTTAGAACTTTTGCTTCAGCATCTCCTGAAGCATCTCCTTGTCCACACTCAGGCCAGCCACCTGTTTCTTCAGTCGCTGATTTTCATCCTCCTGCTGCCGCATGTGATTCAGTTCTGAATGAGAAATATCGCCTTATTCCTTACGGTATGTAATGGGATTGTCAGGGCATCGTACAATAGCGTGTTCGACAGCGTGATGAACTACTGTCCAGAAGAGCTTGACCGTACGCTCGATATAATTCTCGATAGCGTGGAGGCTCATATAAAGGTCTATGTGTCGGTCAAGAATCTTGATGCCAGTATGGTGGTAAAAGTACTCAATGAAGTAATGTCAGAAAATATTATTGCCATCTAAAAATCAAAGAGACTGATATATCAGTCTTAAAATAATAGTCAGTTAGAGACTCAACGGACGGAACAAATTAGCTGGCAGTGCGTACTATATCCATACTATTATGGGATGACGATATTCAATTTATGTCAAACTTTTCAAGTCTTCACTCGTCAATTCTGGTCACGCAGGGATTCGGCCCATTCAACATGTGATGTCGTGGTTTTTCTGATATTTTCGTGGTCATTGTTTATGGGGGCAGAAGAACCACGGCGGGAATATAGTCCGTGCAGTCTTATTTAATATGCTAAGGTTTTCTTTCGCTATACATGGTTTTATACTACCGAGAATATAGATAAAGGATTTGGAAAGGTAATGAATTTTAATGCTGTCCTCATATGCTATTATCCTGCGCTTATAATCCACCCCACTGAAAGTGTAATAGTACATGTTCCTGCTCGTAATCTTCCGGTGATATATCACTCAGGGCTTGAGGCCATTTCCAAGCCAATAGATGACTCGCAAAACATCATCTGATATCAACATTCAAATATATGTTTCTGATAGTCCACTTTTCGGAGACTCTGCCAGTTCCAGGCGCGTCAGAATGTCCAGTTGATACCAGCAAAACCGCTGATATTGTCTCGCGCTGACACAACAGGACTGTCACTGGTTTTATCCGCAAGCCAGGCATATGAAGCGCCCAGTAGGGTGCCCCAGTGTTCATTAAACTGATGCTGCCAGCTCAGGGTGGTCTGCGTAGCGTAAAATCCTGCGCTACGGTTGTATTCCCGAAAACCGGTTGTGCGGCTCTGGGCAGCATTAACGCCGTACCAGGTATTAATGTACCGGGCATCACCAAAAAGTGCCGCGCCCTGCAAGGCAACCGTATCTGTGTCGTTCTGCCAGGGCACGAGCGTCAGCGAGGCCTGGTACTGTACCCCCTGTGAATCCGTCAGCGGCAGAGTTGCACGGATTTCCGGGGTAAACCAGCTGTTCACCTGCCAGCCAACAGCAACCTGCGTGTTCAGTGCACCACGGATGTTTCCCATTCCTTTCAGTTTGTCAGAACCATCGCGCCACGATGAATTTTGATCGGCACGGCCAAAACTGTATCCGAACGCATTTTCAAAATAGAGCCCATTATCCGTCTGCAGGTCATAACCGATACCTTTTGTTGAGCCGAAGAAAAACGCGCCTTTACGGGCCTGCAGGGAAGGCATCACTGTCCAGTGCTGCTTATCCGCGCCACTGTAGCGGGGGGCGTTTTCTCCTATTATCCCCACCGTCACTCCATCCTGATTGCCGCTGTCGGCAATAGCGGACCCGCAGGTCGCTGCCAGCAGGATCATAGTACACCCTGTTACAGACGAACACGTTGCCATCATATATCCCTCGTTTTATGTTTATGCATTACGGTAAGCTGTAACCGCCCGGCAAACCGCAGTGGATTATGACGATGCTTTATCAAGACTCAGCGTGGAAACCATCAAGAAACCATCAAGGCAGAATGAATGAACACAAAACGTATTCTGATTATCGAGGACGACCGGGATGCGGCGAATGTTCTCGAAGCCTATCTTCGCCGTGAAAACTTCGGGGTCATACTGGCCCATGATGGAAAAGCAGGACTTGAAGCCGCCCTTACCCAGCATCCTGCACTTATTCTGCTTGATATCATGCTGCCGGGTATGACCGGAACAGAAATACTCAGCCGGCTGCGCCGCGAATCCGATGTTCCCGTGATAATGGTCACCGCAATGGGCGAGGCTCCGGACCGTATCGGGGCCTTACGCTTCGGTGCGGATGATTATGTCGTCAAACCTTATCATCCGGGTGAGGTCGTGGCCCGGGTGCAGGCGGTGTTACGGCGTGGGGCGGCAGCGCATACTGACGCTGAAAATTATCGCCGGGTGGGGGCCGTTGAACTCAACCGGGACACCATGTCAGTCGCTATTATTCACGATGAAAACCGGGTGCACCTTGAGCTGACCCCCACCGAGTTTTCACTGCTGGACATGATGATGACCCGCCCCCGGAGCGTCTGTTCCCGTCAGACCCTGCTTGAACACTGTCTGCCGGAGAGTGATGCCCTGGAGAGGGTGGTTGATACACACATCTATAACCTGCGCCGCAAACTGGAAAAAGCGGGGGTCAGCGGTGTGCTGACCAGCGTGAGAGGGGTCGGTTACCGGTATTTGCAGCCATGAATAAAAGAGAGTCCCGTTCATTATGGCGCTGGATTTGCGTCAGGGTGTTGTCGCTGGCGGCCGGCAGTGTCGTGCTTATCGCCCTGTGCATGTGGCTGCGTTTTGCCCTGCTGGATGCCTGGGTACAGAATCGGATGCCGGAGCCGGTACGACAGGAATTTCTGCATCTGCGGGAAAATCCCGATCTTAACCGCATCCGTTACCATGAAATTATTGATGACTGGTACGGACTGCAGTTCTCAGACCCGTCCATTGCGTCAACAGACTGGCTGACGCTGGGAGGGCTGGTCCTGTTTGTGACGCCGCTGATAATTATGCTCGGTTTGCTGGCCGCCCGACCTCTCGCCCGGCAGTTCGGTCTGCTGACGCGGGCCTCCGCAGCGATAGCGCAGGGGCGTTTTACCACTCGCTCAAAACTGGATGCAAGTGCGCCCTCTGAATTGATGTTGTTTACGCAGAACTTCAATACCATGGCCGAAAGACTTGAACGTTATGACCGGGAATTACGGGCATCTCATGTTGCGGCCGCGCATGAACTGCGCTCTCCACTGACGGCCGCGGTGGGCCGTCTGCAGGGAATGATGGACGGCGTATTCCCGCCTGATAAGGCGCAGATGAATATGGTGATGAACCAGCTGCAGAGCCTCAGCCGTCTGATTGATGATTTGCACCTGCTCTCACTGGCTGATGCAGGGCAACTCACGCTGAATAAACAACGCTTCTCACCCGCCGGATTACTGCAGGAAAAGATTGCCTGGCTACGGCCACAGGCTACCGCCGGGCATTTCGGTTACGACACGGATATCCCTCCGGGAGAATGTTGTGCGGACCCGCTGCGAATCGGACAGGTCTTTACCATTTTAATGGAGAACGCTCTGCGTTACGCGACGGAAGGCGGGAAGCAAACGATACAGGGGTACGTTCAGTCAGGCTACTGGACGTTCTCCTTCCGGGATTACGGCGCGGGCGTCGAACCGGATTTTCTGCCGGTGATGTTTGACCGGTTTACCCGTTCTGATGTTTCCCGTTCCCGTCATTCAGGAGGCAGTGGACTGGGTCTGTCGATTGCCAGAGCCATTTGTGAGTCTCACGGCGGAACGCTGACCGCCAGTATCCCGCAAGAGGGGAACGGACTCCTGTTTCAGGTGAAACTGCCCGTATGAGTTTTCTTTTTCACTTTTCTTGACCAAATCTTGATGGTTCGTCGAACGTATCTGGACACACCTGCGGTTTACTCATGGCAGCATTTTTTCCGGAGGCTGCCATGCCATCATATTCATTCATCCCCCTGATAGCATCTTTGCCTTTCTGGCGACGGGGCTCAGCCCTGGTTTTCGCCCTCGCCCTGCAACTGACCGGCTGTGATAATGAGCCGGTATCCCGCCATGTCCCACCAAGACCGGTGATGACCACGGAGGTATCTGCCGGCAATCATGGTGGGCAGACGCTTATGACCGGTGAAATATTGCCCCATGAAGAGACGATTATCGGCTTCCGTACCGATGGCCGGATGGTGAAACGACTCACGGATGTGGGGCAGTCAGTGGTTGCCGGGCAGGTACTGGCTGAACTGGATGATACCGATTTGTGTAATCAGTACCGCAGTGCTCAGGCGGTAGTACAGGAAGCCGGGGCAAGCGTCAGGCTTGCTGAGATAAACCTGCGACGCATGACGCTGCTTGCCCCGCAGGGTGCGGTTGCCCGGGTTCAGCTTGACGAGGCCCGCACAAACCGCGACACGGCAACAGCAAAACTGCAGAGCGCTCAGGCCGACCTGAGCAGTGCAACGGACCGTCTGGGGTATGCGCGACTGGTCTCACCGGTTACCGGGGTGGTCACCACCGTCAGCGCCGGTCCGGGACAGGTAGTGACCACCGGACAGGAAATCCTGCGGGTGGCGCAGTCAGGGGCCCGTGATGCGGTCTTCAGCGTACCGGGGGCTCTGGCTGACACCCTGAAACAGCAGCAGACACTCACCCTGCGTATGGCGGATAACCCGTCGGTGTCGGTAACCGGAACGCTGCGTGACATCAGCCCGCAGGCAGATACACAGACCCGGACCTGGCGGGTACGCTATGACCTTGAGAATGCACCCGCAGTAATGGCTATGGGGGCGACGGTCACCGGGTCATTACCAATGGGCGGCAGTGATGTGTTTCAGGTACCGGCATCTGCCCTGACGAGGAAAGAACAGAAGCCGGCAGTGTTCGTGGTGGACACCGACAAAAATCGCCTGCGCCTGACACCCGTTGACATTGCGGCCTATATGACCGATTCGGTGCTCATCCGAAAAGGGCTGACAGCTGGTGAACAGGTGGTCACTGCCGGGGTCAGTCAGTTACGTGACGGGGAAAACGTGCTGACGGAGGACCAAAAATGAAAAATGTTATGCACGCTTCCGTCGGTTTTAATCTTTCTGCCTGGGCACTGGCCCACCGACAACTGGTGGCTTTTCTGATGCTGATGATCACGGTGACAGGCGTCATGAGCTTTCTGAATCTGCCGCGCAGCGAAGATCCGGCGTTTACCATTAAGACCGCCGTGGTGTCGGCACAGTGGCCGGGCGCAACGGTAAAAGATACCGTCAGTTTCGTCACCGACACGCTGGAGAAGAAGCTCCAGGAAATCCCACATCTGGATTATATCGAGAGTTACACGCGTCCGGGCTCGTCGGTGATTTTTGTGAACCTGCGTGATGACACACCGCCGTCAGAGGTTGCGGGTATCTGGTATAGCGTGCGGAAAAAGATGGACGACATCCGGGCATCCCTGCCGGACGGCACCACCACCCCGGCCGTGGATGATGAATTCGATGATACATACGGCACAATTTATGGCTTCACGTCGGACGGCTTCACTCCCCGGCAGTTACGCGATACCGTCGATGATATCCGGGCATCTCTGCTGGCTGTTCCGGGAACAGGGAAAGTTACGCCGCTGGGTGACAGCGAACAACAGGTGGTGATTGCTTTTGATCCACTGAAACTGTCGGGAATGGGACTCGATCTTCAGCAGGTGACGGCGGCTCTGCAGGCACAGAATGCCGTCACGCCCGCCGGACGTATCCGGACATCACAGGAAAATATGTCGGTGGAAGTCAGTGGCGCCTTCACATCCGTGGACAGCCTGCGGCAAATTGTGCTGCATACCGGAAACCGTTTTATCCCCCTCACCGATTTGGCCACGGTCACACTGCAGCAGGCAGATCCGCCCTCACCGGAGTTTAGGGTTAACGGTAAACCGGCACTCGGGCTGGCGATTTCGATGGCTCGCGGTGGAAATATTATTGATTTTGGTCGGGCGCTGAACGCGACGATGGACAGGATCCGCACGCATCTTCCTTACGGGATCAGTGTGGAGAAGGTGGCAGACCAGTCGGCCGTAGTCAGTGACGCGGTGGGAGGATTCGTCCAGGTGCTGGTTGAGGCCGTTATTATTGTGCTGGCCGTTTCTTTTTTTTCGCTGGGCAGCCGGGCAGGTCTGGTGGTCGCTGTGGCCATTCCGCTGGTGCTGGCCATGACATTTACCGGGATGGAATTGGCCGGGATAGGGCTGCAGCGAATCTCCCTCGGTGCCCTGATTATTGCACTGGGACTGCTGGTTGATGATGCCATGATCACCGTAGAAGCCATGGTGTCGCGGCTTGAGGCTGGCGATGCCCTGAGTGTGGCCGCCACGCAGGTATTTCGTACCACCGCGTTCCCGATGCTGACGGGAACACTGGTGATGATTGCCGGATTTATACCGGTGGGATTTGCGGAATCGAGCGCAGGAGAATACTGCTACTCCCTGTTTGTGGTGGTACTGACAGCGCTGCTGAGCTCATGGCTGGTTGCGGTTCTTTTCTCGCCGCTTACCGGCGTCTGGTTACTGCCGGAACAGCATTCACATCAGTCACATAAGCACAGTTTCTTTCACCGTCATTATACCCGCCTGCTCGACCGGGTGATGCAGCACCGGCGCAAGACACTCGGTTGTGCCCTGGCGATACTGATATTGTCCGGGGGCGGGGCCCTTCTGATGCAGGGTGAGTTTTTCCCGGCGTCCGATCGCCCGGAGCTACTGGTGAGCCTGACTCTACCGCAGAATGTCAGCCAGGCACAGACACACCACGACGTCCTGAAGTTTGAAGCGAAATTGCGCGATAATCCTGATATTGACCATTACTCAAGCTACATCGGTTCCGGCGCTGTACGTTTTTATCTGCCGATGGATGTTCTGCTGCAGAAAGAGAACATTGCCCAGCTGGTCGTAGTGGCGAAAAATGAAGCGGCGAGAAACCGGCTGCAGAAACAGCTTGAGCAGATCCTGTCGAAAGATTTCAGTACGCTCACAACCCGGGTATCCACACTGGAGTTGGGCCCCCCGGTAGGCTGGCCGATCAGATATCGGGTATCCGGGCCGGATAATACCCGTGTACGTGAACTGGCCACGCAACTGGCAGGGATGATTGCCCGCAATCCCGATACTCGGGGTGTCAATCTGACGTCCGGTGAACCGGAGCGGGTCATCCGTCTGCGGGTGGATCAGACGCAGGCGCGTGCCACCGGCATGACGTCTCAGTCACTGGCAGGAACGCTTGCCACGCTGTTCTCCGGAACCACCGTGACCACCCTGCGCGACCGTAACCGCCAGATTGATGTGGTGCTGCGGGGAAATGAAGCCTCACGACAAAACCCGGCGTTACTGAATGCTCTGATGCTGACATCATCGACCGGGAATAAAGTTCCCCTGGGACAGGTCGCCACGCCAGAATGGACGCTCGATGACCCGGTTATCTGGCGCCGGCAGCGGCTGCCGTTTATCACGGCCCAGTCGGATACCGCGCCCGGGGTGCGTGCAGAAAGGCTATCATCGGCACTGTCTCCTGTCGTTGCCGGTTTCCGGGAGAGTCTGCCGCCGGGTTACGGCGTGGAGGAAGGCGGGGTGGTTGTGGAGTCGGACAAAGGGAACAGTTCAGTGTATGCGGTATTGCCTGTCACGCTGATGGTGATGCTGTTACTGCTGATGATCCAGTTACAGCGTTTTTCCTCGATGTTGCTGGCCCTGCTGATGGCACCCTTTGGTCTGCCGGGGATTGTTATGGCTATGTTGCCTTTTGGCATACCGATGGGCTTTGTAGCGCTGCTGGGGATCATTGCACTGGCCGGGATGATCATCCGTAATGCCGTCATTCTTATTAGCGAAGTGGATGTGGGGATGAAAAATGGTTTCACTGCGGATGAGGCGATCAAAGTCGCCGCGCTGCACCGTTCACGCCCCATCATGCTGACCGCTTCGGCGGCCATTCTCGGGATGCTGCCGATTGCCCGGGATGTTTTCTGGGGACCGATGGCATTTGCCATTATTGGTGGGCTGCTTTCAGCCACACTGGCAACGCTGACACTACTGCCGGCAGCAATAAGTCTAATCTTTCACTGGAAACCGTATCCCTGACGAGTCCTGCCGTATCATCGCCTATGCTTCGACTAATGATTGCAACCCGCGGATATGGGGATGACCGTCGCTGCCGGTTGCGACTGCTAGGATCATGGCGCCGGACGCCGCCATGACCTGCTGGATCGTGGTGAACTCAGGAGGGGATTCGGCGTGTGAGACAGCGACTATCTGTGACCTCCGAATGAGGTGAATGGATGGTTCGTCGTTGTCTGAGCGCGCACTGGTTCAGTCGTCTTTCCCAGAACCACTTCAAGTACCAGCGCAATTTCGAGCATCCAGGGGATGGGACCCAGCAGACGTTTGAGGATAGCACGCACCTGGTCCGGAGGCTGTTCACGCACTTCGTTATAGCCACATTGACCCAGCCGGGTCTGCACCTCGGCCTCGGAAAGTCCCTTCACGATATTCTCAGGGAGCATCTCCATACACCCTTCTCCGGAAATACCTGACCCGGCAGGTCAGGTATGTTGTTATGGCGATAAAATGAAAATCTGCCGGAGACATGGCGCGGTTAAGTGTATGGCGCATATGCTTTTACAGCAGTGTCATCACAAAGAAACCAGTGGCAGTCATCAGAAGCGAGCCAGTTACGTGCGTCAGTACGGAAATGACAGCCCATGCATAATTGCCATTCTGAAGTAACACCACCACCTCAGCAGAAAAGGTGGAAAAGGTTGTCATACCGCCACATATGCCGGTGGTAATAAAAAACTTCCAGGCGGGATCAAGGTGAGGCTGCCGGACAAAAAAGGCCAGTGCCATACCGATGATAAATCCGCCAACCAGATTAACCACCAGGGTACCAGGTGGAAGATTGGGGAAAAGTGCATTGAGACGCATGGACAGTATCCAGCGGATCACACAGCCGATCGATCCAGCGGATCACACAGCCGATCGATCCGCCTATCACCACCGCGAATAATGATTTGTACATACCACCTCGCTGAAATCAGGGCACCATCAGACCGTCATTCAAGGGAATAACGTGCGGTGATGGCCCGTTTTTCATTCATTTCATACAGTACGGGGATTCCCGTCAGGACATGCAGATCGGGAACCTTATTTTCATCAATCTGCTCAATAAACATGGTCAGCGCACGCAGTGTATTAGCATGACTGACCAGCAACATGGTTTCGCCACTGGCGACGCGCAGGACAATGACGTGGTGCCAGTAAGGCAACAACCTTCGTTGCGTTATTTCCAGACTTTCTCCCCCCAGCAAATCCGTCAGGGACACATGACGATAACGTGCCTCACGATGAAGTGAAGCAGGTGCTTCCGGCAACGGAAGGGAGATACCACGATAGCTCCTCCGCCAGTGATAAACGATTTTCTGGCCAATCTGTTGAGTGGCTTCATCTTTGTTCATTCCCTGAAGCGCACCGTAATGACGTTCATTTAACCGCCATGATTTGTCCACCGGTAACCACAATTGATTCAGCGCTTCCATTATCAGCCAGAGCGAATGAATTGCCCGGTTCAGAACGGATGTGCAGGCTCCATCTATGATTGTAGTGGCACACTGATCCCGGACCGTTTTATCAGGTTTGCTGCGCGCCGGGTTTCCTCCACTCCTTTCAGCATCAGCGGGACATTTTCCCATCCGGTAAAACGATTTTGCGATTCAACTAACTTTCGCCATGGCGGAGTAAAATAATTTTCCCCATAACAACTACCTGTCTGTCACCCACAACTGAACCGGAAGGACCTGAACCCGTTGAGTTGTTTGTACTGATTACCCGGATTTACCTGGACTCCGGTCAAGGAGGTGATGCATCAGAAGATGGGCACCGCTACCGATGAACAGCGCGATTACAACGGCACTGGTATCATCCGGCAGTATATTAAAAAAGGCATCAGCGATCAGGAAAACCAGACAGTTTGCCTGGATCCCCGTTGCTGTTGACAGTATGAGTATTTTTCCGTTCACAGAACCACCCTACCCCTTCCCGTATCTGAGCATACGGGAAGGGTGACGGAATCAGCGTTTTTTGAAGGCGGCTTTACCGGCGAAGATGGCGGCATCACCTAATTCATCTTCAATACGCATCAGTTGATTGTATTTCTCAATGCGCTCCCCACGGCTGGGTGCACCGGTTTTCAGGTGACCAGCCCGCAGGCCGACGGTCATATCTGCAATGAAGCTGTCCACGGTTTCCCCGCTCCGGTGCGAAATAAAGGTTCCCCAGTTGTTATCCTGACACAACTGGACGGCTTCGATGGTTTCACTCAGGGTGCCTATCTGGTTCAGTTTGATCAATGCGGCATTGGCCAGGTTTTCATCGATACCTCGCTGGATATATTTCACATTGGTCACAAAGATATCATCGCCAACCAGCTCAACTTTATCGCCGAGCGCGCGGTGCAGGAGCTGCCAGCCGGCCCAGTCGTCTTCCGCAAGGCCATCTTCAATCAGGACTATCGGGAAATCCTTCACCAGTTGCTCATAGTAGCGGGTCATTTCGTCGGCGCTGAGCCGGGTATTTTCGGTACGCAGGGTATATTTCCCATCGACGTAGAATTCACTGGAGGCCGGATCCATGCAAATAACGATATCTTCGCCTGGGCGGTATCCCGCCTTGCTAATTGCCTCCACGATAAGCTCCAGCGGCTGACGGTTTGAGGAAACGGCCGGTGCAAAACCGCCTTCATCGCCCACGCCGGCGGATAAACCTTTTTCCAGCAGGACCTGACGCAGGGCCTGGTAGACCTCACTGCCCCAGCGAATAGCTTCGCGTACGGAAGAGGCTCCCCATGGTGCAATCATAAACTCCTGAAAATCAGCGCCCTGCCAGCGGGCATGAACTCCGCCGTTAATGATATTCATACAGGGAACCGGCAGCAGATTCGCGCCGACGCCACCCAGATAGCGGTAGAGCGGGGTAGAGGATAGTTGTGCCGCCAGGCGGGATACTGCCAGCGATACGCCAAGGATCGCATTAGCACCCAGCCGGCCTTTGTTTTCTGTGCCATCAAGGGCAATCAGACAGTTGTCGATTTCTTTCTGGCGGCGTACATCGTAGCCCTGCAGGGCATCGTTAATTTCGGTATTGACGCACCGGACCGCATCCTGAACACCTTTACCGCCAAAACGTGTCTTGTCATCATCGCGATGCTCGATGGCTTCACGGGAGCCGGTGCTGGCACCGGAAGGAACGGAGGCACGGGCCATACTGCCCCCTACAGAAGTCACTTCAACCTCTACGGTCGGGTTACCGCGGGAATCCAGAATTTCTCTTGCGATGATACATTCAATTTCAAAGCTCATAAGTTTGACCTTCTTTTAAGGGGCTGGAATATGTTTAATCAGAACATCAACAGAAAGGTGATTGATGAATTCGAAAGAAAAGGAGGAAAAAACCCTGAACAGGCGGTTTTCATGCCCCAGCATGACCAGATCGATATCTTCATGCTGAACAACGGCCTCAACGTCCCGGAAACGATGGATGCTGACGATGGACCTGACGTTGATATCAATACTGCTGGACTCCACCAGACGGCTAAGCATTGCCTTTGCATCAATAACTTCGCGGGACTGACGGTCTTTGGTTAATGAGTCACTGGTATAATCCAGTTCCCTATAGTCAGCACTGAGATGCCCGACAGTAATACGGGTGCCCATCTCTTTTGCCAGACGTTCTGCCTGCTCAAGCAACAGCAGACCATCGGTTTCATTCTGTACAAGTAACAAGGCATGCCGGTAAATTTGCATAAATCACCTCTTATAAGAAGCGAAGCGGTTGGTCAGCCAGGGGAGGATTTCTTTTTTCCGGCTTGTCATGCCGGGCAGCGATACCTGGCGGGAGCCTGTCAGGCTGCTGTCTGAAAAAAGCAAAACGGAGTTCCGGCTGGTAATGTCTGTCACCATCAGGATCACCATGTCCAGCACGCTGTCCTTGCAGGTTTTATCCATTTCCTGCAGTAGCTCAGGCAACAGGGGAGTAATATCAGCCATGTCGCGGACCTCAATTTGTGACAACAACAGCGGCACATCATGGATCCGGTAATTTTTGGCGTCACGATTGAGTAAAACCGACGCGGATTGCCCGGTTATATCTGTTTTGGCTCGCAGCAGCCCTGTCACAAACTGGTCATAATCGATACCGGCGATTTCCCGCAAAACAGCCACGGATTCCTGATCCTGAGTGGTGGTGGTGGGACCCGTCAGCGCAACGGTATCACTGAGGATCGCCCCCATCAGCAACACAGCCTGAGCGGCAGTCAGCGGCATCGGAATGTCATGCATGAGAATTGAGAGAATTACTGTTCCGCAGCATCCTACCGCCCGCACCCAGACATCCGGTGGATTGCGGGTAACAAGGGTACCAATACGATGATGGTCAATGATGCCGATGACGTTGCTGTCCATCAGCGAAGACGGTCCCTGCTCTGCATCCGTAAAATCAACCAGCCATACGGTTTTATCTGTCAGATCGACGGTGAGTAAATCGGGTTGTGAAACACCCGCAGCGTTGAGGATATAACGGGTTTCCGGGGTGATATCCCCCAGGCGCCAGGGCGTTGCGGGACGACCGGTGTAATTAAGCCAGTCAGCCACAACCAGCGCGCTGCAAATAGCATCGCTGTCAGGATTTCGATGACCGAAGACATAAATCGGATTATCTCTTTGAAAAGAGAGAGATTCTGCGGTAAGCGGTAATGTGGTTTTATTTTGCATAGCGATACCTGACATACATGCCTATAAGAGGACAACTTCATCTGTATATCAGGCGCCATCATCCGGTGTTGAAAAACCGGCGGTTGGGAAAGGTGGAGCACCATCACCTTGTAAATCAATCTTATATGGGCCTTTGCATTAAATCAATATTTATTGTTGGCCCTCGGTTTCGTACACACAAGTACATCCTGTCCCGCCAAAAACGTTTACGATAGTGCGCCAAATGAAGCAATTTATACCTTCTTAATTATATTGGTGATGAAGATTATCGCCGCCGCATCCTGACCCAACTTAACCGGGGAGAAAGCCGACATGCTGTAGCCAGAGCGATTTGCCACGGACAAAAAGGTGAAATAAGGAAACGCTATCAGGATGGGCAGGAGGATCAGTTGGGTGCGCACGGACTGGTGACCAATGCAGTCGTTCTCTGGAATAGCATCTATATGCAGGCAGCATTGGATCATTTACGTAATGAAGGTGAAACCATAAATGAAGAGGATGAAGCCAGACTTTCGCCACTGAAGCACGCGATATCAATATGCTGGGGCATTACACGTTCACACTTGCTGAGCAGGTAACAAAAGGCCAGCTACGGCCACTGAAGCAAGCGGAAGAAACGGATGAATGGACTCTGTGACGATCATATTGTCTCAGGGCTTGATGATCATCTGTTCACAAAACGTACTTAGCGTCCGTTTTCGTACGGTTGGGCTTCAGACCCCTAGTCTAGTCTGGGAGACATAAAACTATGTCAGAAACCTTTATGATTAATCATAAGAAAGTCCCGCTTAAGTCACTGCAATACAACAGTAAAGCGAATCAGCTGGAAGTGATGCGCAACTGGTTTTATGAACACTACGAAGACCTAGTGAATGCCTATCCTTATAACTCCCGGGAAGGTGGATATGCGTATATTTATGGCGGTCCTTATGACGCGGATGAAGAGCATCAGGCGAACTTTGGCGGATTCGTTAAGGACGATTACATCAAGGACTTAGTAGGCGAACTCCAGGCGGATTGCTTTGAATTGTCGGGAAATTCAAATAACACCGACTAGTACGATGATGATTTGTACAATGCGGTCACCCTTTATCAGACAATCTTGTCTGACGCTCCGGACACAAATATGCTGGTTTTATCTGTTCAGAACACTGAACTATGTTCGGGAAATCACAGAGTCAGGCTAACGGAATAGAATAGTGAGCGGCGTCTTAACCCCTTAAATCGTAAAAGCACCGGTTGCTAGCTGATGATGAATGGTTCTCTGTTTTAACCAAGCATCGGTATTGAGAATGGATCACAAAAACTGAAAGTATCAAAGAGGGCGTGGAGCTAAAATATTTGCACGGATAAAAAACTATACTTAACTATTAGTATTATATTAAAAAAATGCGGACTCTTTATCAGCAGTCCGCTAAAGTCTATTCAAGGAAAAACATGTGATATATCAAATAATAAAAATTAGTATATGGTGGCAGATTTTATCAAGGTATATATTCCTATAGATACCCTAAAATGATTATCTATTAATCCCCTAATTTAGCGGTCATGTGCACTCGATCACCAGTATACGCAGAGAGAATTTTGTATGACGTTTGTGCTTCTTTTGCTTTAGCAGCAATTTTTGCTTCTGCACTGTCAAGAGTGGAAGCAGTTACGCTGACAGTCTGCGCCATAACAGAGAATGAGACAACAGAGAGAAGACCAGTTGCTGCGAGAAGTTTGATATTTTTCATAGTGATAATCCTAATAATGTTAATGTTCATCATAAGAGCATACTGCTCGTTTCCTGTTGATGACCATTAAAAACCCTGTAACTACTATAGGGTCAATACTTTTTATTGTATTTTTTGCATGCGGTTTTCTTTTTATAAAACAGTTAGATACAAAATTACTTCCTTTTATTCCGACGGTTTCTCTGTTTCGATAATTTTCTTTGAACTCGTTCTTTCTTTAAGGGAGAGAGGTAGTCAATAATGAGTTTTCCTGTTAGATGATCCATTTCATGCTGGATACAGATAGCAAGAAGTCCATCCGCGTGAATTTCCTGGGTTTTCCCATATTTATCCATGTATTTGATCTTCACTACCTCTGAACGCTCAATATCGCAGTAAATACCCGGCAACGAAAGACAGCCTTCTGTTCCTTTAGAAATATTGTCGCTAGCCCAAACTATTTCAGGATTGATGATTACCATTGGCTGATCGCGCGTCTCAGACACGTCAATCACGACGACGCGCTCATGGGTATTTACTTGGGTAGCAGCAAGACCAATCCCGTTTGCATCATACATTGTTGCTAACATATTTTGAGCAAGAAAATGAACCTGCTCATCTATACATAGAACCGTCTTTGCTTCGGTACGTAATCGAGGGTCGGGAAACTGAAGGATAGGTAATATACTCATAGGAAAATCCCAATAAGCGAATGGACTAGGCCGCCATTGTCAGCATTAAGCTGACTATGGATTTAAGGTTGGTAGGTTGTGCTACCTAATTGGGGAGGTTTTCGCCACATTCTTTAGTGATTCTGTCATTGTGAATTCAGGGGACCATAGTTTAGCAAGTTGCTGTACTGTCATATTAGCTGAAAGGACATAGGTAGCCGCACCAATAACATCACCTGCAGATTCCCCTACCATATGAATGCCGAGTATCTTCCCTGTTTCACTATTCGAGATCAGTCTTACCAAACCATCAGTATGACGACTCACAATTGCACGCAATACAAACGCGACAGGCAGTTCTCGGACTTCATATGGAATTCCTTCTTCCTCAGCTTGTAATGCAGTCAAACCTACAGAAGCTAGCTCCGGAGAAGTGAAAGTTACACGAGGAAGGACATTATAATCCAGAGAATCTAGCTTATCACCAAGAGCATTACTCGCTGCTAATTTACCTTGCTCAACTGCAACATAAACAAATTGAGCACCGCCTGTAACATCACCAGCAGCCCAGACTCGTGAATTTGACGTTTTAAGATTCTCGTCCACAATCACCTGCCCACGTGGACCAGTCGAGATATTAACAGCATTAAGATTAAGATTTTCGGTAAATGGGCGGCGCCCGGTTGCGATCATAATCTTCTCAGCAGAAAGAATATAAGTGCTCTCACCAATCTTGACTGTGCAGCTAACTAAATCTCCCATTGCTTTTACTTGTGTGATATTTGCACCAGTTAAAAATTCAATACCTTGATTATTGAGTGATTTCGCCAAGACAGCAGATATTTCATGATCTTCGAAAGGAGCTATTCTGGTGGCAACCTCAATAACTTTGACTTTTGACCCTAAACGAGAGAACAACTGAGCTTGCTCAAGGCCAATAGCATTCCCACCAATAACCAGTAAAGATTCAGGAACTTTAGTAAGCGACATAGCCGTGGAAGACGTCAGATAATCTACGTCCTTCAACCCTGGAATTTCAGGAATGAACGGACTCGCCCCGCTTGCAATGACTACGTTCTTTGCATGTACTTGAGTGATGCCATCAATTCCATGAACATTTAAACTCACATATTCCTGATTCTGAGATAACGTAAAAGCGGCAGCCCCTCGAAACACATCAATACCGGCTTCAGAAGGTCCCTGTACATGATAGGTCTCTCGAAATTGGCCAATCATCTGATCTTTATCCCAAACCAACAATGCCAGGTCAACAGGAGCAGCCGAGGTATCAATGCCAGAAAATTTCTTTTGAAGCGCAGAAAAACGAATTGCAGCCGCCGCCAATAAGGTTTTGGACGGGATACAGCCAACATTCAGACACGTGCCTCCCGCAACCCCCTGCTCAATCATTGCTACTGATTTATCTAATCTGCGTGCTTCATTAGCCGCTGCCCTTGCAGCAGAGCCTGAGCCAATAGTCACTAAGTCATAGATTTTATGAAACATTTCATGCGGAGCACGGGGAGTACTTTTCATGTAAAAACCTCTTAATTAAGTACCGGCAAAGTAAAGGAGACCGATCTGTCTCCCTCATCTAAGAGTAGACAAGTCAGTCTACTGATGTCAATATTCAATCCGTACAACAACCAGGTCTTAGCTTCTATGGACAAGAAAGAACTATTAATCTCAACTGCTTTTAAACTTTTTTATCAATATGGAGTTCATGCTGTTGGTATAAACCAGGTATTGACTGAATCGGGTGTAGCGAAGAAGACGCTTTATACCTATTTTTCAAGCAAAGAAGAGCTTATTGCGGCTACCATTGACTATTGCAACCAACAATATTTCGCATCTTTAAACTCTCGTTTATCTCAAGTAGAGGATGGTTACCCATCTATTAGCGAGCTTTTCAATACACTCGATGATTCTATAAATAGCAGAGACATCACATCGTCATCTTTTCATGGTTGTTATTTTATCAATGTCAGTGCTGAATTTAGCGATCCCACTCATCTGATACATCAAAGGTGTGCTCGTAATAAAATAGAAATGGATGTATTAATCAGGCACCATGTGTCGAAGGTTATTTCCTCCGAAAAATTTGTGTTCGAAATATCAGAATCCGTTTCAATGCTCTTTGAAGGAGCTATTATTCGTGCTCACATACTCAGAGATTTACAAGCAGCGGTTAAAGCAAGAACAGCAGTCGAACAGATTATAAAATCAAAGCTGAGCTAGCTGAAACGATAATTTTAGAAACTCCAAAAACAGCCTTACTTAAAAAATAACCTCCGTAGTTCTGATAAATACAAATATTTCAATTTAATGATTTCCTTTGTAATTATTGATATATAGGAAAGACTCTAACATCGAGAAGTTAAAAAAGGGCTCCAACAACAGGCAGCCCTAAAACATCACTCAAGATAAAGGAAGGTAATATGCTTGTATAAATCGGCACATTATATTTGAATCACAATGGATAAATAAAAACATTGCTATTTCAAGCAGTTACATCGCTACTCTCCTAGAATAGCGGTCATGTGAACTCTATTGCCAGTAGAAGCAGAAAGAATTTTGTATGACGTTTGTGCTTCTTTTGCTTTAGCAGCAATTTTTGCTTCTGCACTGTCAAGAGTGGAAGCAGTTACGCTGACAGTCTGCGCCATACCAGAGAATGAGACAACAGAGAGAAGACCAGCTGCTGCGAGAAGTTTGATATTTTTCATAGTGATAATCCTAATAAAGTTAATGTTCATCATAAGAGCATATTGCTCGTTTCCTGTTGATGACCATTAAAAACCCTGTAACTACTATAGGGTCAACACTTTTTATTGTATTTATTTGTATAGCGCAGACTGTCTTGAACATCCACTTATCGAGAAATTTTTCTTAGACAAGAAAATTCACATATGATCAATAAGATATAGCGATTTTTTTATCGTTTTACACTGAAGATATTTTTTCTTATCCCATTTATATAGGTTTCAAAATATGTCTTTACAGGTAGTTGGAGGCTGAAACTCACGCATTCCCATCCCCTTCCCTTCAAACAACTCTAGCTTGACTCTGAATCAAAAGAATAAATACCTAGATCTTAAATCACGTGACATGAAATGCCCAAGCTGCCTAAATAAACCATATAACAATCATTGTTATTCAATAATAATGTCTTTTTTTGTTTATCCATTGTCTGTTTTTGTTTATCTAATTTTAAATATACATGAAATAATAATAACATTATCATATATTGGAAAGAGTTTTAAATGGCAGATATGGTTGTATTCGGAATGTCATTTCCATACATATTCAGGATAATGATTCAAGGCTATCTTTTTTATGTTGTATGCATGGTATTTGTGAAGCACTCTAAATTTTGGCACGATGTATGTGACCTGCCCCCACGATTAGATACAACACTCAGTTAGTAACGTCGGAATCTTCATTCTCAGAATGACCCTTTCTCCAGCCCGCTGCAAATTCAGACGGTGTCTG
>NZ_JBMKHJ010000037.1:0-44591 GCF_049237265.1 Enterobacter cloacae complex sp. IR5384
AAGGCGCGGGAATAAAATCCCATTCAGACGCCGGATAGATTCAAGCAAGCCAACTTGTCGTCAAAATCGGTGTTGCAAAAACGGGAGTGACCATAGATTCCGTTTATCTCCTCGTAGAATTGAGTGGGGTCCGCTTCCGGCAAAGTGAAACTCAGCGTGCAACGGCCAGCATCCTGCTTCGCATACAGCGTCTGGCTGGCGGAAATATCATTCAGGAAAATGATGCCGTCTTCCGGTGCAGAGGTGATGTACTCCCCTTTCCCGTTCACGACAGAAACGCCTTTCGGTAACGGCGTGCCGTCCGCGCGCGTAATGTTCAGCAGCACGCGGCGCTGGCTCAGCGTGGTGAACTTCCAGTGAGCAAATGCTCCGTGGGAGGCCTTCAGCGACGCATGACCGTTGCTGACGTCAACATTGCCCGGCAGGCTTTGGGTATCTATTTCAACCGTACTTTCGCTGAACGGTGTCAGGGCGGGCACAACCGCTCTGCCCCATTTGTCCGTCCAGACGTTACCGCGCGGGGTACCTATCGCCACCCCGGCAACGGGCTTGTCCAGCGCCACTACCGCATAGGTATCTGTTACCGGATAAGGTGAGAAGGTAACGCCATCACCGTGCGCGACAATGCCGCCGCTCAGTGCGATCGAGGAGTTACGGTTACTTTCATTGTCACCGCCAATCCCCAACGCGAGCGTGGTGTAGTGCAGGTTACTGTTCAGCGAACCATCCCAGTTGGTTACGCTGTCATCGTGATCCTGAGAGACGCCCACCGTGTAGGTGTTTTCATCGTTAAATGACCCCATGGCGCGGGTCCCGTAAGAGGCTTTGCCCTCGTTTTCACGGTACCAGCTGTTGGTGGACACGCCGGTGCGGCCCAGCGGCACAGAGACGTTCACATAAAACATATCGCTGTCGCTGGTGTACTTATCACCGTGGCTGATGTCTGATTCCCAGTTTACGCTGACGTTAAAATAGCGGAACGACCGCGACCATGACGAAATGATGCGGCGGCTGTCGTATTCGCTGTTCCATGTCTGGTTGTTGTAATAGCTCAGAGAGAAACGGCCCAGCGTCGGGTTCGACCAGCTCACGCCAACGTTGGTGTCGTATTTTGTGGTCGAGTAGTCATCGTCATCGCTGTATAACTCCTGCATTTCACGATACTTCGGCGTACCGTAGCTCCCGCCAAGGGACAGGCCGAGCCCCCACGGTAAGGCGTAGCCGAGATCCAGCGTGGTTTTGTTACCGTCGGTTTGCGAGAGGTTATCAATGGAGCCGAGAAAACCCAGCGAGGCATACATATGCTGCATCGGCACGGTGTCAATGTTGGCGGAGAAACCGTAATAGTGGTTATCTGCCATCACCATGCCGGCGAGAAAGTTCATCCGGTTGTTAATGGACCAGCCGTTTGATGCGGCGACAATCCACGGCTGCGTAAAGTTTGTCTCCATGTCCTCTGCACGCCCGACGGCCAGTGAAAACCCCGGCGCGCGGCCCACGTGGTTGCTACGGAAGGTGCTGGCGGAAACCGTAAAATGGCTTTCGCTGCCGTCGGTTTCCGTCACCGTGACCTTTAAATCCGTGTTCAGGTTGGCAACCGGCACATCGCTTAAGGTGAACGGCCCGGCAGGTACCAGCGTGGAGAAGATCAGCTGTCCACCCTGGCGAATGTCCACGCGCGCCTGGGCGTTGCGGGCAATACCACTCACCTCAATACCGCTGCTGTAGCCCGGCAGGAGAGCGTTATCCGGCATCATCTGTACGCCATAGATGCCGGGGATACTGAAGCGGCTGTTGGCGATGTTAATTTGCCCCCCCTGCACCATCACGCCGTAGTCGGTAAAGGTGCGCTGTGCATAGGTGTAGAGCGAGTCGCTCTCGAACGACATGCCGCTGCCGTCGCTGATAAACTGCGAACTGCGCACAATCCAGTCGCCTGCGTTAAAGCCAAATTCAAACGAAGCCTGAAAGCGATCGGACTTATCATCATCAAAGTCGTAATGGGTGCCAAACATGGAGTAGTTCAGCATAGCCGCGCGTCCGCCACGCACGTCAGCCACCTGGCGGCCACTTTCCGGGTTAATGGCCTCCGGCGGAACAACCAGTGAAATTTCGTCTACGTCTGGAGAAGTGACGACCGTTGCGTTTTTCCAGTACTGGTGAATTGAAGGGCACGTTTCACGCTTGAGCTTTTTATATAACCCGGCGGCGTTCAGATATTCCCCATCAATACACGGAAGACCTTCATCATTAAATTTCACGGGCATAATGCCGCGCTTTTTGCCGTTAATAAGCACGGTGACATTATGGTAACCCGGCATAAATCGCGGGGCGACGGCATAATAGTCAGCAATAGCCGGATCGAGGCCATTCTCTTTTAACGCCTGGGTATCGAAAAACGCTCTTGCCAGCTCCATACTGGGCGCTGCCGTTGGCAGAATTTCTGCACGAATTCCGAATGCCACCGCGCTCAGGCAAAATGCCAGCACGCCTGTTTTACAGGGGGAAATTTTCATGGCCACTCCGTCGGGTATTATTATTTTAATTCAGCAACGTAAGAACTGGCTTTATAGCCAAAGCGGGTAGCAGGGTACATTTCTACTTTGTTATTCTGCCCGGATATTTTGTTTTCTGACGTCGCTATCATCGTCTGGCCGGGAAGAATATAGCTTTTATCGAATTTGACCTTAACTCGTGACGGTAATAACGTGGCGTTTTGCTCCATACGCACCACATAAGGTGTATCGTTTACCACCGTCAGGTTGCCGTTTTTAATCTGCCAGCGCAGATCTTTCCACGGTTCCATATTCACGTCGAGACCCGCCGGGTGAATAATGACCGGGAGATTCTGGCTGAACACCATTTTCACTTTATTCTGCTCTCGTTGCGGAATAGTGGAAAAAATGACGCGCTTTAAGTGTTCTGTTTTTAATTTTTCCGCGCTGTCTTTTAAGACAAAGCGGACACGCTGCGTTTTACCGGCATTTACACGTACCACCGGTTGAGTGACAATAACACCAGGTGTGGGATCGTCCGGTAAATCGACAACACGGGTATAAAGAAGCTGGGCGGTATCGTCGCTATTTTTCACATCCATGCTCGCTCCCCGCTCGTCTTCGTTAATCAACAGCAGGGAAGTATCTGGCACCATACCGGCGGCAAATGTCTGCAACGACGAAAGCAGGCAAACGCAGAGCAACGTTTTTTTAGAGAGAATCATAATATTAGTCCGTTAATATTGATGGAAACTGCTCCCCTAATCAGAGGAGCAGTGAATTATCAGCACTGTGATAATCAGAGGTAAACCAGCTCAACGTTGGTTAAACCGTCCAGCGTCACTTCATCCGTGACGTTTAAATCGTTGGTTGGGTTGATTGTGGCGCTCACAGCAACCTTAAAGTTGATCTTGCTTTCTGCAGAAGGCGCGCCACTCGTTTTATCTGAAGCAAAGGCATAAATTTCAGAATTGTCACTGTAAATTTGCATATAGTCGGCGCCTCTAACAACCCAGCCTTTTCCACCATCTATACTCGCCAATGGATAAAGCGGGTCCCCATTACTGTTAGTGTTTGCACCTTGAGTACGGAATAACGCTAATGCATAGGCACCAATTTTTTTATCGTTATACATTCCCAGACCAAACACAGTAGATGGCGAACCGGTAAAGCCATTACCCATTACGACGTTTTCAGTGGGTGAAGAGTCATCACGCGAATCGGTAAACTTCACAGCAACACGCGTGGCTTCTTCACAGGTAATGGCAACAGGAATTTCTTTCATTTCCGTCAGCGGGGTCATGCTGGTTGAGTTGAGTGAGGCAACCTTCATGGTACCAAAGTCAGCCACACCGCCACCGCTTGGGAAGGCTGGAGTGCATGAGGATGGAAGGATTTTACCTGTTACTTTAATATCAATGCTTTGTGCAGCCATAGCTGTATTAACCGACATGGCTAACGCTGTAACCAGCATTCCTTTTTTGATCAATGCGTTCATTCAATTTCCTTATTAAGGTGAAATACAAAAGAAAGCCAAATGCCAACATTTGGCCGAGGGTATCGATAAGCAATATTAATTGCCGGAAAATACCAGCATCAATAACCGCTATCAATTGTCTGACCCATCTTTAGGATTTAGACCTGAGGAATTCCTTAACTATTAAGATCAATGATTTGACGCATGAATATAAATAACACCAGTGGCTTAAAAGCATTGAAGAGAATTATGTTAACGACAATCTTATCTGATGAATTATTTAAGAGAGTTATTTAACGATGAGCGCTAAACAGGAATAACAATTGAGAAGGGAGAGGAGATATCGCCTTTGCAAGCAAGAGGCAGGATGGCTTTATGTTTACACCTGTCCCCGCTCCGAAGAGCAAGGGACAGTGGCAACACAACTTATTTGTTCAGTTCCGCGGTCATATGTACGCGGTTACCAGAGAATGCCTGAGTAATTTTGTAAGAGGACGCGCCCGCTTCCTGAGCCTGAGCAGCGATTTTCGCTTCTGCGCCATCCAGCGTGGAGGCAGAGGCGGTAACAGTTTGTGCAGCGAAAGAACCGAATGAAGCAGCCAGAGCGATTACAGCGACAAAAGTTTTGATGCTTTTCATGATATAAACCCTTTCGTTAAGTTGTTTAGGTAAGGCACCGTGCCTTGATGAGATAAATACTAGACCTCATAGCCGACAACGAAAAGCGGAAGGATTTGCTATTATCATTCAAAATTACTGATCAACAATTAATCGCTGCGGATGGGTATAAATTGTCGCCCTTCCCGGCTTGCAGAACCCGACCAGCGTCAGGTTACAACGCTCTGCCACCTCTACCGCCAGCGTCGTCGCCGCCGAGACCGCAAACAGGATTTCGACACCGCACATTGCAGATTTTTGCACCATCTCGTAGCTGGCGCGGCTGGAAACCAGCGCTGCGCCCTGCTGCCAGAGATCGCTCTCCCGCGCCCGACGCCCCATCAGTTTATCCAGTGCCACGTGACGTCCCACGTCTTCATGCCCACCGGCGATCTCGCCTGATGGCAGAACCCATGCCGCCGCATGCGTACAGCCGCTCAACTGGCCGATGGGCTGCACGTCGTTGAGGTGGGCAAGCGCGTGGTCGAGGTTGGCCAGATTGAAGGTCTGCGTAAAGGGCAGCGGCGCGACAGGTTTGCCGATATCGTTCAGTTGCTCAACGCCACAGACGCCGCACCCTGTTCGCCCGGCCAACGCGCGACGACGCTCCTTCAGCCCCATAAAGCGACGACTGGAGAGTTCGATCTGCACTTCCAGACCGTTGCAGGCCTGAACCACATCCATGCCGTAAATGTCCTGTGGATGCGCAATGATGCCTTCCGAGAGCGAAAACCCGATGGCGAACAGTTCAAGATCTTTTGGCGACGCCATCATCACAACGTGCGAGATGCCGTTGTACACCAGGGCGACGGGGACTTCTTCCGCCAGAAAATCGGGCGTGGCGTGGGTAATGTGAGGGGGTCGATGTACCGACAGCTCCACAATGCCTGCTGGCAGCGGTGACGAGTGGGTAGCACGGTTTTGTTTAGACACAACGGTTTTCCTGAACAACCACGGAGGTGAGCCTGCTATTGCAGCATAAACCGCAGGCCTTACGCATAGTATGGATCAACTTTTCAGCACCCAACCGCCTCAAGTTTACCTACTCATTCTGGAGAGGTGCAACCGGCGCCATGCTACACCCCTGTAACATGCGGGGTTAATAATGTGATTGATATCACACTTTATAATCAACACGGTGATAATACGTTCACTTTGTATTAACGCCATTGGAACAGGCGTACCGACATTGTGGTATTCTGGTGATATCCCCCGGAGAAATGAGGGATTAACGCAAATTTTTCTCCTTTGCGGTCATTATTCAACCGCGAAGTCAAAACTACATATGTAAGCAATGTCGAAACAAGGAGTGACCCATGCAGGTCAGCAGAAGGCAGTTCTTTAAGATCTGCGCTGGCGGTATGGCAGGCACCACGGCAGCGGCACTGGGCTTTGCGCCTGGCGTAGCGCTGGCGGAAACGCGGCAGTATAAACTGCTGCGCACCCGTGAAACCCGTAATACCTGTACGTACTGCTCTGTCGGTTGCGGGCTGTTAATGTATAGCCTCGGCGACGGTGCTAAAAACGCCAAAGCGTCTATCTTCCACATCGAAGGCGACCCGGACCACCCGGTCAACCGCGGCGCGCTGTGCCCGAAAGGGGCCGGTCTGGTGGACTTTATCCACTCCGAAAGCCGTCTGAAATTCCCGGAATATCGCGCGCCTGGCTCTGATAAATGGCAGCAAATCAGCTGGGAAGAAGCATTTGACCGCATCGCTAAACTGATTAAAGAAGACCGCGATGCCAACTTTATTGCGAAGAACGCCGACGGCGTGACGGTCAACCGCTGGCTCTCTACCGGGATGCTCTGTGCATCGGCTTCCAGTAACGAAACCGGCTATTTAACCCAGAAATTCACGCGCGCACTCGGTATGCTCGCGGTCGACAACCAGGCGCGTGTCTGACACGGACCAACGGTAGCAAGTCTTGCTCCAACATTTGGTCGCGGTGCGATGACCAACCACTGGGTCGACATCAAGAACGCCAACCTCATTGTGGTGATGGGCGGTAACGCCGCTGAAGCGCACCCTGTCGGGTTCCGCTGGGCGATGGAAGCCAAAATCCACAACGGTGCGAAACTGATTGTGATCGATCCCCGCTTTACGCGTACAGCGTCAGTGGCGGATTTCTACACCCCTATTCGTTCAGGTACTGACATCACTTTCCTGTCAGGCGTATTGCTGTACCTGATGACTAACGAAAAATACAACCGCGAATACACCGAAGCCTATACCAACGCCAGCCTGATCGTGCGTGAGGATTACCACTTCGAAGATGGCCTGTTCAGCGGTTACGACGCCGAAAAACGCAAGTACGACAAAACCAGCTGGAACTACGAGCTGGACGAGAACGGCTTTGCGAAGCGCGACACCACCCTGCAACACCCGCGCTGCGTGTGGAACCTGCTGAAAGAGCACGTTTCCCGCTATACGCCGGATGTTGTTGAGAACATCTGTGGTACGCCAAAGGCTGACTTCCTGAAGGTCTGCGAGCTTATCGCCGAAACCAGCGCGAAAGACAAAACCGCGT
Source organism: Enterobacter cloacae complex sp. IR5384 (assembly GCF_049237265.1). Taxonomy (NCBI): domain Bacteria; kingdom Pseudomonadati; phylum Pseudomonadota; class Gammaproteobacteria; order Enterobacterales; family Enterobacteriaceae; genus Enterobacter; species Enterobacter cloacae complex sp. IR5384. The sequence goes on from NZ_JBMKHJ010000037.1 coordinate 7,159, forward strand.
CGTTCCTGTATGCCCTCGGCTGGACGCAACACTCCATTGGTGCGCAGAACATCCGTACCATGGCGATGGTTCAGCTGCTGCTCGGCAACATGGGGATGGCAGGCGGCGGCGTGAACGCCCTGCGCGGTCACTCCAACATTCAGGGTCTGACCGACCTCGGCCTGCTGTCACAAAGCCTGACGGGTTATATGAACCTGCCAAGCGAGAAACAACCGGACCTGCAAACCTACCTGACAGCCAGCACGCCAAAACCGCTGCTTGAAGGCCAGGTGAACTACTGGGGCAACTATCCGAAGTTCTTCGTCTCGCTGATGAAAGCCTTCTACGGCGACAAAGCGACGGCGGAAAATAGCTGGGGCTTTGACTGGCTGCCGAAGTGGGACAAAGGTTACGACGTGCTGCAGTACTTCGAGATGATGCACCAGGGTCAGGTCAACGGCTACATTTGCCAGGGCTTTAACCCGGTCGCCTCGTTCCCGAACAAGAACAAGGTTGTCGAGTCGCTGTCGAAACTGAAGTTCCTGATTACCATCGACCCGCTCAACACCGAGACCTCGACCTTCTGGCAGAACCACGGTGAATCGAACGACGTCGATCCGTCAAAAATTCAGACCGAAGTATTCCGTCTGCCATCAACCTGCTTCGCGGAAGAGAACGGTTCTATCGTCAACTCTGGCCGCTGGTTGCAATGGCACTGGAAAGGTGCGGACGCCCCGGGCATCGCCATGAACGACGGCGAGATCCTGGCCGGTATCTTCTTACGCCTGCGTAAGATGTACGCGGCAGAAGGCGGCGCGAACCCGGAACCGGTTCTGAACATGACCTGGAACTACTCGACGCCGGAGAATCCATCCCCGGAAGAAGTGGCGATGGAGAGCAACGGTAAGGCGCTGGCGGACGTTATCGACCCGGCCACCGGTACCGTGCTGGCGAAGAAAGGCGATCAGCTCAGCACCTTCGCGCACCTGCGTGATGACGGCACCACCTCAAGCGGTTGCTGGATCTTTACCGGTAGCTGGACGCCGAAAGGCAACCAGATGGCCAACCGCGATAACGCTGACCCATCGGGCCTTGGCAATACGCTGGGCTGGGCTTGGGCATGGCCGCTGAACCGCCGCATCCTCTATAACCGTGCCTCCGCTGACCCGCAGGGTAACCCGTGGGATCCGAAGCGTCAGCTTCTGAAATGGGACGGCGCGAAATGGGGCGGCGTGGATATTCCGGACTACAGCACTGCCGCACCAGGCAGCGATGTCGGGCCGTTTATCATGCAGCCTGAAGGCATGGGACGCCTGTTTGCCATCGATAAAATGGCGGAAGGGCCGTTCCCGGAACACTACGAGCCGTTTGAAACGCCGCTGGGTACTAACCCGCTGCACCCGAACGTGGTCTCTAACCCGGCTGCCCGTATCTTTAAGGGCGACTTTGAAGCGCTGGGTAAAAAAGACAAGTTCCCGTATGTGGGCACCACTTACCGTCTGACCGAGCACTTCCACTACTGGACCAAGCACGCGCTGCTTAACGCCATCGCGCAGCCGGAACAGTTTGTGGAGATCGGCGAGAAGCTGGCGAACAAGCTCGGCATTGCCCATGGCGATACCGTGAAGGTCTCCTCCAACCGTGGCTATATCAAGGCCAAGGCGGTAGTGACCAAGCGTATTCGCACGCTGAACGTACACGGTCAGCAGGTGGATACCATCGGTATTCCGATTCACTGGGGTTATGAGGGCGTGGCGAAGAAAGGGTTCATTGCGAACACCCTGACGCCATTCGTCGGTGATGCGAACACGCAGACGCCGGAGTTTAAGGCCTTCCTCGTGAACGTGGAAAAGGTGTAACGGAGACGACTTATGGCTTATCAATCTCAGGACATTATTCGTCGTTCCGCGACTAACGGTTTCACGCCCGCGCCTCAGGCGCGGGACCACCAGCAGGAAGTGGCGAAGCTTATCGACGTTACCACCTGTATCGGCTGTAAAGCTTGTCAGGTGGCCTGTTCAGAGTGGAACGACCTCCGTGACGAAGTGGGTCACAACGTCGGGGTGTACGACAACCCGGCCGACCTGACCGCCAAGTCCTGGACGGTAATGCGTTTCTCTGAAGTGGAGCAGAACGACAAACTGGAATGGCTTATCCGCAAAGACGGCTGTATGCACTGTGCGGATCCGGGCTGCCTGAAGGCGTGTCCGTCAGAAGGGGCTATCATTCAGTATGCCAACGGCATTGTCGACTTCCAGTCCGAGCAGTGCATCGGCTGCGGCTACTGCATCGCGGGCTGCCCGTTTGACGTGCCGCGACTGAACCCGGAAGACAACCGCGTCTACAAATGTACGCTGTGCGTTGACCGCGTGAACGTTGGCCAGGAGCCAGCCTGCGTGAAAACCTGTCCAACCGGCGCCATCCACTTTGGCTCCAAAGAGGATATGAAAACGCTGGCGGCCGAACGAGTAGGTGAACTGAAAACCCGTGGTTACGATAACGCTGGCCTGTACGATCCGGCCGGTGTGGGCGGTACGCACGTCATGTACGTGTTGCACCATGCCGACAAGCCGAATCTGTATCACGGCCTGCCGGAGAACCCGGAAATCAGCGCCACCGTGAAGTTCTGGAAAGGCATCTGGAAACCGCTGGCAGCGGTAGGCTTTGCTGCCACCTTCGCAGCGAGCATCTTCCACTACGTCGGCGTCGGTCCGAACCGCGCGGAAGAGGAAGACGACAACCTGCATGAAGAGAAAGACGAGGTGCGCAAATGAAAAAACGTGACACCATCGTGCGCTACACCGCGCCGGAACGCATCAACCACTGGGTCACCGCCTTCTGCTTTATGCTGGCGGCGATAAGCGGGCTGGGGTTCTTCTTCCCGTCCTTCAACTGGCTGATGCAGATACTGGGTACGCCACAGCTGGCGCGCATCCTTCACCCGTTCGTGGGTGTGGTGATGTTTGCCTCGTTTATCATCATGTTTTTCCGTTACTGGCACCATAACCTAATCAATCGGGATGATATCTTTTGGGCGAAGAATATTCGTAAGATCGTCGTCAACGAGGAAGTGGGTGACACCGGGCGTTATAACTTCGGCCAGAAGTGCGTATTCTGGGCGGCGATTATCTTCCTGGTCCTGTTGCTGGTGAGCGGCGTGATCATCTGGCGTCCGTACTTTGCGCCTGCTTTCTCAATCCCGGTGATCCGATTCGCGCTGATGCTGCATTCATTTGCCGCAGTGGCGTTAATTGTGGTTATCATGGTGCATATTTACGCCGCCCTCTGGGTGAAAGGCACCATTACCGCGATGGTGGAAGGATGGGTAACCAAAACGTGGGCGAAGAAACATCACCCGCGTTGGTACCGTGAAGTCCGCCAGAAACAGGAAAAGTCATCTGAATGAGTATTCGCATAATCCCGCAAGATGAGCTGGGGTCGAGCGAGAAACGCACGGCGGAATATATTCCGCCGTTGTTATTCCCCAGACTCAAGAACCTCTACAACCGCCGTGCAGAGCGCCTGCGCGAGCTGGCAGAGAACAACCCGCTGGGCGATTTTCTGCGTTTTGCCGCGCTGGTTGCCCATGCGCAGGAAGTGGTGCTGTACGACCACCCGCTGCAAATGGATCTGACTGCGCGCATCAAAGAAGCCAGTGAGCAGGGCAAGCCGCCGCTGGATATTCACGTCCTGCCGCGTGACAAGCACTGGCATAAGCTGCTGCATTCTCTGATTGCCGAGCTGAAGCCCGAGATGAGCGGCACCGCGCTGGCGGTCATTGAGAACCTGGAAAAAGCCTCCGATCAGGAGCTGGAAGAGATGGCGAGCGCGCTGTTTGCCTCTGACTTCTCGCTGGTCAGCAGCGATAAAGCGCCGTTTATCTGGGCTGCGCTGTCGCTCTACTGGGCGCAAATGGCCAGTCTGATCCCCGGTAAAGCGCGCGCCGAATACGGCGAAGCGCGCCAGTTCTGTCCGGTGTGTGGCTCAATGCCAGTCTCCAGCATGGTGCAAATCGGCACCACCCAGGGGCTGCGCTACCTGCATTGCAACCTGTGTGAAACCGAGTGGCATGTGGTGCGCGTGAAGTGCAGCAACTGCGAGCAGACCCGCGATCTGAACTACTGGTCGCTGGAAAATGAAGACGCGGCGGTAAAAGCCGAAAGTTGCGGCGATTGCGGTACGTATCTGAAGATTCTGTATCAGGAAAAAGACCCGAAAGTTGAAGCGGTGGCCGACGATCTCGCCTCGCTGATTCTGGACGCCAAAATGGAGCAGGAGGGCTTTGCCCGTAGCTCTATCAACCCGTTCCTGTTCCCGGGTGAAGGGGAGTAATCTCCCTCATTAGCCCGGCAAGCTACTTTGCTGTCGGGCTAATTAATCTGATAAAGCCGAAATAACGTGCTGTGGATCATTCGCAATTGCACGCAACAATGCCTTTGCGGGACCGGTAGGCGAACGCCGTCCTTGTTCCCAGTTACGCAACGTATCAACGCTGACTGAGATTAAGTTCGCGAATTTACTTTGGGACAACCCAGACGCCTGACGAATTTCTTTGATTTTCATCGCATCGATTTGAAAGGTGCGCGACGGCTCGCGTTTCCCCCCGACAATGTCATCCATCTGAGCTATGCTTTGTGTTAATCGCTCAAACAGTGCCTTATCCATTTACCACCTCTCAATCATCTTTTTCAGAATGGCTTTTTCTCTCGCGGACAGGTCATCTTTGATCCCTTTGCGATAGATGAGCAGCAATCTGATTTCAAACTCGTGGGTACGATGAAAATAAATAACCCTTACTCCACCGCGCTTTCCCCTGCCTCCTGAAAGCCAACGAATCTTTCGCAGCCCCCCGGTATTCTGGATCAGATCGCCATAATCAGGTTGTGTTGCCAGGAACACCTGGAGCTTATGGTATTCGTCGTCATCCAGTAACGTTTTGACGTCTTCTGTGAAGATATCCGTTTCAATGAATAGCATAAATTATACGCCATTGGCTTAGAGTAACACATCTCCAATGTACGTCAATGACGTACCCCTATGTGAGGTACGTTATTGAGTTTTCAGTAACATATCCATTTATTTCATTGAGTGAAGTTGGTTTCTGCGAGCCTTTTTCCAAATCTCTGGTTCTACTTAATTTGATTGTTTTCATCTGCCTTCATACAGGTTATAAGACTGTGCATACATACAGCAAAAGGACATCACCATGGCACTGGAAAAGGGTATTGATAAGCTTGTGCAGGATTTTATCGCTGCAGGCCGACCTGGCGCGCGTAAGCAGAGTATTGATGACCGGAGAGCCGGATATGTAGCCAGCACTGTACTTGCTGGCGAGGCCGAAACCCGCGTGCAGGTTGAAACACTTGTCATTGATGGCCTTACCTTTCGGGTATTCTCGCCTCTCAATGTCTCTGAAACGTTACCCTGTGCCCTCTACTACCATGGCGGTTGTTTTGTCAGCGGTGGGTTTGCAACCCATGACAATCAGCTCCGCCAGCTGGCGTATTACGGTCAGTGTCGGGTGGTTGCGGTTCAGTACAGGCTGGCACCGGAGCATACCTTCCCCGCTGCGCATGATGATGCAGAGAGAGCGGCGGAGCTTGTCTGGCAACATGCAGAAAAAGTCGGTGTGGATAAAAACCGGATTACGCTTTGTGGTGACAGTGCAGGCGGCCATCTGGCGCTGGTCACCGCGCTGCGGCTCAAGGCTAAAACACAGTGGAATCCGGCCCAGCTTATCCTTATCTACCCTATGCTCGACGCCACAGCCAGCTTTGCAAGCTACACCCATAATGGGCAGGACTACGTTATCACGCGCGATACGCTGCTGAGTGGTTATGACATGTACCTGGCAGAGACAGACCGCCGGGACCCTGAAGCCAGCCCACTCTGGCGGGATGATTTCAACGGCCTGCCGCCGGTACACATTATTACCGCCGAGTACGATCCGCTATGCGACGAGGGTCAAGCGCTTTATCAACATATGACAGAACAAGGGGTTATTTGCACAGCGCAGCATTGGCTGGGTGTCATCCACGGCTTCTTCCAGCTTGGCGGCGTCAGTCCATCAGCGCGAGATGTTCTTCGGGACATCGCCTGGCGGATCAACTCCGCCCGGCGATAACATCGGGGAACCTTATTCCTCCTCGTTCCCTCCCTCTTCATACGCGCCAAACGGCTTCGCAGGCAGAACGATATAGGTGCCTTCAAACACCGCGCCTGGGGTTTCATCGCCAAAGAGTTCAACCTGCATCTGTACACGGGCTTTGCGGCCGCGCGCCAGGCGGTCGAGATCGCCCCCCAAAGAGCCGAGATCGGCCACGGCGCTCGGTTTACCGCTTATGGGGGCGCTGTAGCGAATATGGGCATCAGCCAGAATGATCGTGCCGCCAAGGTGGCGTTCACGCAGCATCAGCCAGATAAGCCCCCAGCCGGTGAGCGTGGCGAGCGAAAACAGGCTGCCGGCAAATAGCGTGTGGTGCGGGTTCTGGTTGCCGGTTTCCGGCATGGTGGTAATGAATTTTTGCCCGGTGTACTGCTGAATACGCACCCCCATCTTTTCACTCAGAGGGATGTGCTGATACCAGGCCTGCTGAAGCTGTCCGCACCAGTCCGCGCGGTGGAGAATATCATCCAGCGTGGCGATGGGTTTAATCATCAAAAAGTGGCGAATCGGCGTGGTTTGCGGGGTCGTAATTTCCCCCTGATTAACAAAACCGAGTTTGGCGAAGAACTCAACGGCATCTTCGCGGGCGCTACAGGTCACGCGTTTAACGCCTTCCTGACGGGCCACTGACTCCAGGGTCATGGCCATCAGCGTACCTAACCCTTTGTCCTGCACGGAGGGATGAACCGCCATAAAACGAATAGAGGCTTCGTTATCGGCATTAATATACAGACGCCCGACGGCAACGAGGTTACCCTCTTCGTCCATCACCATCTGATGATGTGCCATGGCGTCCCAGGCGTCGCGTTCAGACCCTTTAGGCTGATGTAATGGCTTGCGCAGCATTTCCCAGCGGAACTGGTAATAGGCTTCTAACTCTTCTTCCGTTTGCGGTACTCGAAGGTGATACATAGCTGTACTCTCTCTTGTTACCCGCGGCCACGCCGCCAGTTGGCTCATACCTGGAGCCAGAATGTGACGGGGCCATCGTTCACCAGCGATACCTGCATATCTGCAGCAAATCGTCCGGTTTGCGTATTCATTTCCTGTTGGCGACAACGCTCAACAAAGTATTCGTAAAGCGCTTCTGCCCGATCCGGGGCCGCACCTTTTGAGAAACTCGGGCGCATGCCGCGTTCGGTATCGGCGGCCAGCGTAAACTGTGAAACCACCAGCACGCTTCCGCCCGATTGCTGGACGTTAAGGTTCATCTTGCCTTCCGCATCACTAAAGATACGGTAGCCCAGCACGCGTTCACATAAGCGGTTGGCTTTTTGTTCGTCGTCATCCTTTTCGACACCTAACAACACTAAAAGTCCTGGGCCAATTTCACCCGTCACCTCTCCCTCCACGGTGACGCTGGCACGGGTTACGCGCTGTATCAATGCAATCATGGTTGGTCTGCTTCTTGTTGTTTTTCAGCTTCTGCTGCTTTTTTAAGTTCGCGGTATACGCCGAGAGTGACAGTTATTTCCGCACCAAGCAAGACGATACACCAGGTCCAGTAAACCCAGACAAACAAAATGGGGATCACCGCCAGTACGCCGTAAATGAGCTGATAGGAGGGGAACATGGTGATGTAAAGGGCAAACCCCTTTTTGCCCAGTTCGAAGAGTACCGCTGCCACCAGTGCGCCAACAACCGCATCACGGTTCGGCACGCGCGTGGTCGGCACCACACTGTAGAGCAGCCAGAAAGAGAGCCACGATAAAATCAGCGGGAAGATACGCAACACGTTATCAATGGCACCGTTGAGATCGCTGGCCCAGCGCAGGGAGAGCAGATAGGAGCTAATCGCCAGGCTCGCCCCCGCCAGCAGCGGGCCGAGAGTTAAAATCATCCAGTAAACAGCAAAGGAGTAGACCTTCGGACGGACTTTTTTACTCCGCCAGATCGTATTAAGCGCACTGTCGATGGAGTACATCAGCAGCAGCGCGGTGACGATAAGCCCGCACGCCCCCACTGCCGTCATCTTGCTGGAGTTTGCGACAAACTGTTCAATGTAGTTCTGGATCACATCGCCAGTGGCAGGAATAAAATTCGCAAAGACGAAGTGGCGCAGCTGCAGGCTGACCTCTGCAAACATGGGAAAAGCGGAAAAAAGGGCAAAAATAACCGCCACCAGCGGTACCAGGGAAAGCAACGACACGTAGGCGAGGTTACCCGCCAGCGTGGTCATGTTGTCCTCATCAATACGGTGCCAGAGGAGTTTTAGCCAGGCCCTGAGCGGGCGAGTATGGTGCGTGGCTTTTTGATGAACGGTTTTTAGCATAACTGCTTCGCAAAGTAGTTCGGTATCGTCTCTTTTCCGGTCACCAAAATTGACGTAATACCCAACTGGTTAGCTCCCTCTATATTATCGGCATTGTCATCGAAAAAGACCGCATCCGACGCGGAGAATCCTTCCGCTTGCAGTACCGCCTGATAAATTCGCGCTTCGGGTTTACGCATCCCCATCTCCTGCGAGAGGTAGATTTTATCTGCTGCAGCCTTAACTTCTGGATATTCCTCAGGCCAGAACGTGGTGTGCAGGCGGTTGGTGTTCGACAGCACGACGACCCGGTGACCCTGCTCGCGAAGTTTATGCATGATGTCGATAACCTCAGGGCGGATAGCGACAAATACAGCCTGCCAGCCGTGGGAGAACTGTTCGTAGCTTAACGGCAGATCCATTTCATGGCACAGACGTTCAGCAAACACTTCGTCGCTGATCTCACCCCGTTCATGCTGATGGAATGTCTCGCCCATGGCGAAACTCTGTTTTAACGTCGCCAGCGGGACACGGCTAAAATCGCTCCATGCGCCCAGCACCCGATTGAAATCGATATCGACGATTACATTTCCTAAGTCAAAGATATAAAGCATGTTTATCTCCTGCTCGCCGTGGAAAAGTAACTGTAGCGGGAAAGATAAGGTTTGGCTATGCGCCAGATTCAGCTTAAAGAAAGGAACGGCCCGAAGGGATTTTCGGGCCGTCAGAAAGGTTATCCAGCCTGCTGCTCTTCGCCTGTGCTGACTTCGACAACTTCTACCTTGCTGAATTTGAGATGATTATGTAGCGCAGAGCCGGGCAGTTCATCGGTAAAGAGCGCCGTTGCCTGCGCCACGTTGCCAATTTCCACGGCGGCAGAGGCGGTGTATTTCGTATGATCGGCCGCCAGTAAAATATGTCTGGCGTGAGCCATCATCGTTTTCACCACGCTGGCTTCATTAACGTCAAACTCCATCATCGCGCCGTCGTGTTCAATCGCCCCCACGCTGGTCACCAGATAATCCGCCCGAAAGCCAGACACGAACGCCGTCGCCGCCGGACCGATAATGCCGCCGTTATGTGGACGCAGCGTACCGCCGGGCACCATCACCTCAAAACGCGGATTTTTATAAAGGATGTGTGCCACCCGCAGACTGTTAGTGATGATACGCAGATGGTTATGGTTGAGCAGTGCACGGGCCACGTGCTCCACGGTCGTGCCAATGGTGATGAAAATAGTCGAACCATCAGGAATATAGTCTGCAATCGCTTCGGCAATCGCCCGCTTCTCTTCAGTCAGCGACACTTCGCGCTGCTCAAAGGCCGTGTTCACCACGCTGGATGCCCTGCCCGCACCGCCATGATGTCGCGTAATCAGTCCCTGTTCGCTCAACTTGCGGATATCCCGGCGCACGGTTTGCGTCGAGACGTCCAGCAGCTGCGCCAGTTCATCAATGTTCATATATCCGCGATCGGCTATCAGCGTCAGCAGCTGATCGTGACGCGGGTTGCCGGTCAGTTCGGTAAGGCTCATGGGCTGTCCTCTGAAAACCATCACGCCCCGCATTTTATACAAAAAGTGACAAAAAAGAGCGGGTTTGATCACAGTCGGGTATACCTGCGCGACCGCCGGGCTGAGTACATTTCAGCGCGGCGACGGCGCTGGCGAAACGCACGGCTTGCGCTGGAGATAACCGTTGCGCCAGGCTGACCGCCAGGGCACCGTGGAAAACATCCCCCGCCCCGGTGGTATCAACCACCTCGACCTCAAAACCCGGCTGATGGCACTGGACACCGTTCTCCAGCCAAAAGCAGCCGTCCCGGCCCTGCGTGACATAGACATGTCCATTTGTGAGCGTTTGTGCTTTTTTAAGCGCACCTTCCGTTTCCTCAAGATGGCTTACCCGACGCAGCCCCGGCGCGGAAAAGGCAGCATGATCGCTGAGGGCGATAAGTTCCGCGATGTCCTGAGGGGTTGTGTCCGCATCGAGCAACGTGGGGACGCCTTGCTGGCGGGCAAGGGTAAACGCCTGCTTCGCCCCTTCATGCCAGCGCACATCGGCTAAAACAATGTCCCATTGCGAGAAGTCGATGCCCTGCAGCCAGTCTGCCGCAGCGGGAAGATCGGGGCTGGGATAGTTCGCGATGATGCGTTCCCCGTTGCCGTCCACCAGCACCGCCGATTGTGACGAGCGGGCATCTTTCACTATGCGCGTGTAGCGGGTGTTCACCCCCAGGGATTCCAGCTCCGCAAGCAGCCTTCTGCCGGTATCGTCGTCACCCACCCGGCCAATAAAATCCACGGATGCCCCCAGTTTTGCCGCCGCCACCGCCGCAGTTGCCGCCGGGCCGCCGCCCACTTCCGTATAGTCTTTTGCGACATATTTCCCACCTTCTTTTGGTAAATCATCGAGATACCAGATGCGATCCAGCACGGTTATGCCGACACAAACGATGCGAGTCATGGTGCTTCCTTCTGCAATTTCTGATGCCTTCATTTTAATTTCATCAAATGTTTAAAAAGTGACCCCTGTCAATTTTTTGACTATAAATTACAAATACGATCAAAAACAGACAACATAAACGCGCAAAAATTGACACGATATGACAGGAGAGAGGCATGTCAGCAATCGCATTTATCGGTTTAGGGCAGATGGGCGCGCCAATGGCGAAGAATCTGTTGAAGCAAGGTCACCAGCTTCAGGTCTTTGATGTGAACCCGCAGGCGGTTCAGATCCTGGTGGAGAGCGGCGCGAAGGCGGCGGCAACGCCCGCGCAGGCCGCAACGGATGCCGAGTTCGTCATTACCATGCTGCCCAACGGCGACCTGGTGCGCAGCGTGTTGTTTGGCGAACATGGCGTTTGCGAAGGCTTATCTCGCGACGCGCTGGTGATCGATATGTCGACCATTCATCCCCTGCAAACCGACGCGTTGATCCGCGACATGGCCGGGCGTGGCTTCAGCCTGATGGACGTACCTGTCGGGCGCACCTCAGACCATGCCATCGCCGGCACGCTGCTCCTGCTGGCTGGCGGCACGGCCGAGCAGGTTGAGCGCGCCACCCCCGTCTTAATGGCGATGGGCAATGAGCTGATTAACGCCGGCGGGCCGGGCATGGGCATCCGCGTGAAGCTTATCAATAACTACATGAGCATTGCGCTAAACGCCTTGTCCGCCGAGGCGGCCGTGCTGTGTGAAGCGCTCGGCCTCTCCTTTGAGGTGGCGCTCAAGGTCATGAGCGGCACGCCTGCAGGTAAAGGCCATTTCACCACCTCCTGGCCGAACAAGGTGCTGAAAGGTGATCTTTCACCCGCCTTCATGATCGACCTTGCACATAAAGATCTGGGGATCGCCTTGGACGTGGCCAACCAGCTCCACGTTCCGATGCCGCTGGGCGCGGCTTCCCGCGAAGTTTACAACCAGGCACGCGCCGCCGGGCGCGGGCGCGAAGACTGGACAGCCATTCTTGAACAGGTTCGCGCATCTGCCGGGCTGAAAAAATCACACTGATACGAAAGGACTGAGGAATGACGATGTACACCCTGAAAGATATCACCCGACCTTCCGGCGGTTTTGCGATGCTGGCCGTCGATCAGCGCGAAGCGATGCGCCTGATGTTTGCCGCAGCAGGTGCGCCGGTGCCGGTCACTGACCAGCATCTGACGGATTTTAAGGTCAGTGCGGCGAAAATTCTGTCGCCGTACGCCTCTGCCATTCTCGTCGACCAGCAGTTCTGCTATCGCCAGATTGTGGAGCAGCAGGCCATAGCTAAAAGCTGCGCGCTGATTGTGGCGGCCGACGAGTTTATTCCAGGGAACGGTATTCCCGTCGACAGCGTGACGATCGACAAGAACGTCGACGCGCAGGCGGTCAAACGCGATGGCGGCAAGGCGCTGAAATTACTGGTGCTGTGGCGTAGCGATGAAGACGCGCAGCAGCGTCTTGAGATGGTGAAAGCATTTAACTCCCTGTGCCACGACAACGGCCTGCTGAGCATTATCGAGCCGGTGGTGCGTCCACCGCGTCGCGGCGCCGGGTTTAACCGCGAACAGGCGATTATCGATGCGGCCAAAGAGCTGGGTGACAGCGGTGCGGACCTCTACAAAGTGGAGATGCCGCTGTTGGGTAAAGGCACTCAGCAGCAACTGCTGGCGGCCTCGCAGAAGCTGAACGAGCACATCGCCATGCCGTGGGTGATCCTCTCCTCCGGCGTGGACGAAAAATTATTCCCGCGCGCCGTGAGCGTTGCCATGCAGGCGGGGGCATCAGGCTTTTTAGCCGGTCGCGCCGTCTGGTCATCGGTGATTGGCCTGCCGGACACCGGGCTGATGCTTCGCGATATTTCCGTACCTAAACTGCAGCGCCTGGGTGAGATCGTCGACGAAATGATGGCTCGCCGTTAAGAAAGGACCCGAACATGAAATGGTTTAACACCCTGAGCCATAACCGCTGGCTCGAACAAGAGACCGACCGCATTCTTGATTTCGGTAAAAACGCAGCCGTACCGACCGGCTTCGGCTGGCTGGGCAATAACGGGCAGGTTCGCAGCGATATGGGCACGCATCTGTGGATCACCGCCCGTATGCTGCACGTTTACGCGGTGGCGGCGAACATGGGTCGTCCCGGTGCGTATGCCCTGGTTGAGCACGGCATTAATGCCCTGAACGGCCCGCTGCGCGACAAACAGTACGGCGGCTGGTACGCCTGTGTTAACGATGAAGGCGTGGTGGATGCCTCCAAGCAGGGTTATCAGCACTTCTTCGTGCTGCTGGGCGCGGCGAGCGCCGTCACCACCGGACACCCGCAGGCGCGCAGGCTGCTGGACGACGCCATTGAGGTGATTGAGCGCTACTTCTGGAGCGAACAGGAGCAGATGTGCCTGGAGTCCTGGGATGAAGCGTTCAGCAAAACGGAAGATTACCGCGGTGGTAACGCCAACATGCACGCCGTGGAAGCCTTCCTCATCGTGTATGACGTAACCCACGATCGTAAATGGCTCGACCGCGCGCTGCGCATCGCCTCAGTGATTATTCACGACGTGGCGCGCAAAGGTGAGTATCGCGTTAACGAGCATTTCGATACCAACTGGAACCCGATCCGCGACTACAACATCGATAATCCCGCCCACCGTTTTCGCGCCTACGGCGGCACACCAGGGCACTGGATTGAGTGGGGCCGCCTGATGCTGCACCTGCGTGCCGCGCTGGAAGCCCGCTTCGAAACCCCACCGGCGTGGCTGCTGGAAGACGCAAAAGGACTGTTCCACGCCACCATCCGCGATGCCTGGGCGCCAGACGGAGCCGATGGGTTCGTCTACTCCGTTGGCTGGGACGGCAAGCCTATCGTGCGCGAACGCGTGCGCTGGCCGATCGTCGAGGCGATGGGCACTGCGTATGCGCTCTACACCGTAACCGGCGAGGCGCAGTACGAAGCCTGGTATCAGAAATGGTGGGATTACTGCATCAAATACCTGATGGATTACGAGAACGGATCCTGGTGGCAGGAGCTGGACACCAACAACGAAGTGACCACCAAAGTCTGGGACGGCAAGCAGGATATTTACCACCTGCTGCACTGCCTGGTGATCCCCCGCCTGCCGCTGGCCCCGGGCTTAGCCCCTGCCGTAGCCGCCGGATTACTGGATAGCCAGGCCAAATAATAAAGACGGAGTTTTCTATGCGTACCCTACACAATATTGATCTGAAAAATAACGAACATGGCTTCACCCTGCGCTGGCAGGACCGTCTGATTTTATCCCACTCCACCGATGAACCTTGCCTGTGGATCGGCGCGGGCGTTGCTGATATCGAAATGTTTCGCGGCAACTTCAGCATCAAAGACAAGCTCAACGAAAAAATCGCCCTGACGGACGCGACCGTTACACAGCAAAGCGCAGGCTGGGCGATCCGCTTTACCCGTGGCGATGCGGTGAGCGCGACGCTGCTGGTGGGTGTGGATGCGGAAGGCCGTCTGGAACTGAAGCTGAAAAATGATGCCACCTGTCACAACCGCATCTGGCTGCGGCTGGCGGCCCAGCCTGAAGATCATATCTACGGCTGCGGCGAACAGTTCTCGTACTTTGATCTGCGCGGCAAGCCGTTCCCGCTGTGGACCAGCGAACAGGGGGTGGGCCGCAATAAGCAGACCTACGTGACCTGGCAGGCCGACTGCAAAGAGAACGCGGGCGGCGATTATTACTGGACCTTCTTCCCCCAGCCTACCTTCGTGAGCACCCAAAAGTACTACTGTCACGTGGATAACAGCTGCTACATGAACTTCGACTTCAGCGCGCCGGATTTCCACGAACTGGCGTTCTGGGAAGATAACGCCACGCTGCGCTTCGAATGTGCAGAAACCTACGTCGATCTGCTGGAAAAACTCACCAGCCTGCTGGGGCGTCAGCCGGAGCTGCCGGACTGGGTTTACGACGGCGTGACGCTGGGCATTCAGGGCGGCACCGGGGTGTGTCAGCACAAGCTCGACGTCATGCGTCAGGGCGGGGTGAAGGTGAACGGCATCTGGGCGCAGGACTGGTCCGGCATCCGCATGACCTCCTTTGGCAAACGCGTGATGTGGAACTGGAAGTGGAACAGCGAGCTGTATCCGCAGCTTAATGAGCGTATTGCACAGTGGAAACAGGAAGGCGTGCAGTTCCTCTCCTATATCAACCCGTACGTCGCCAGCGACAAAGATCTCTGTGAAGAGGCGGCAAAACGCGGCTATCTGACCAAAAATGCCGACGGCAAGGACTACCACGTCGAGTTTGGCGAGTTCTACGCGGGCGTTATCGACCTGACCAACCCGAAAGCCTACGGCTGGTACAAAGAGGTGATCAAAAAGAACCTGATCGAACTGGGCTGCGGCGGCTGGATGGCCGATTTTGGCGAATATCTGCCAACCGATACCTTCCTGCACAACGGCGTCAGCGCGGAGATCATGCATAACGCCTGGCCTGCCCTGTGGGCCAAATGTAACTACGAGGCGCTGGAAGAGACCGGCAAGCTCGGCGAGATCCTGTTCTTCATGCGCGCAGGTTATACCGGCAGCCAGAAGCACTCGGTAATGATGTGGGCGGGAGATCAGAACGTCGACTGGAGCCTGGACGACGGTCTGGCGTCCGTCGTACCTGCTGCGCTGTCTCTGGCGATGACCGGTCACGGGCTGCACCACAGCGACATCGGCGGCTATACCACCCTGTTCGAGATGAAACGCACCAAAGAGCTGTTGCTGCGCTGGTGCGACTTCAGCGCCTTTACGCCGATGATGCGTACCCACGAAGGTAACCGCCCAGGTGACAACTGGCAGTTCGACGGCGACGCCGAAACCATCGCGCACTTTGCACGTATGACCACCGTGTTCACCACCCTGAAGCCGTACATCAAAGCTGCGGTTGCGCAGAACGCGAAAAGTGGCCTGCCGGTGATGCGCCCGTTGTTCCTGCATTATGAAGACGACGCGCGCGCCTACACGCTGAAATACCAGTACCTGTTTGGCCGCGATCTGCTGGTGGCACCGGTTCATGAAGAGGGCCGCCACGACTGGACGCTCTATCTGCCGCAGGACAACTGGGTGAATGTGTGGACGGGTGAAACCTGCCAGGGCGGTGAGGTGACCGTTGCTGCCCCGCTCGGCAAACCGCCGGTCTTCTATCGCCAGCAAAGCGAATGGGCAGATCTGTTTAATACCTTACGTTATATCTGATAAGGCTCGCCCGCGGGGAAACCTGCGGGCAGACGGAGAACAATAATGAGTCAACATACTTCTGATCCGGCAACCCTACGCCTGCCGTTTAAAGAAAAACTCGCCTACGGGATGGGCGATCTCGGCTCTAACATCCTGCTGGATATCGGCACGCTGTATCTGCTGAAGTTTTATACCGACGTGCTGGGCCTGCCGGGTACCTACGGCGGGATCATCTTCCTGATTGCCAAATTCTTTACCGCCTTCACCGATATGGGCACCGGGATCATGCTCGACTCCCGGCGCAACATCGGCCCGAAAGGGAAATTCCGCCCGTTCGTGCTGTATGCCGCCTTCCCGGTGACCTTGCTGGCGATTGCCAACTTCGTCGGCACGCCGTTTGAAATCACCGGTAAAACGGTGATGGCAACGGTGCTGTTCATGCTGTACGGCCTGTTCTTCAGCATGATGAACTGCTCTTACGGCGCGATGGTGCCCGCCATCACCAAAAACCCGGACGAGCGCGCCTCGCTGGCCGCCTGGCGTCAGGGCGGCGCCACGCTTGGCCTGCTGCTCTGTACCGTCGGTTTTGTCCCGGTAATGAACCTGATTGAGGGCAACGATCAGCTTGGCTATATCTTTGCCGCCACGCTTTTCTCGCTGTTCGGGCTGTTCTTTATGTGGTGGTGCTACAAAGGCGTGACCGAGCGTTACGTCGAGACGCAGCCTGCTCATCCGGCGCAAAAACCGGGGCTGTTGCAGTCGTTTCGCGCCATTGCCGGAAACCGTCCGCTGTTTATCCTGTGCATCGCCAACCTCTGCACGCTGGGTGCCTTTAACGTCAAACTCGCCATCCAGGTTTACTACACGCAGTACGTGCTGAACGACCCGATCCTGCTGTCTTACATGGGTTTCTTCAGCATGGGCTGTATTTTTATCGGCGTCTTTATGATGCCCGGCGCGGTGCGGCGCTTCGGCAAGAAAAAAGTCTATATCGGCGGGCTGATGGTTTGGGTGGCGGGCGATCTGCTCAACTACTTCTTCGGCGGCGGCTCGGTGAGCTTTGTGGCGTTCTCCTGCCTGGCCTTCTTCGGCTCCGCGTTCGTGAACAGCCTGAACTGGGCGTTGGTATCCGATACCGTGGAATACGGCGAGTGGCGCACCGGCGTGCGATCTGAAGGAACGGTTTACACCGGCTTTACCTTCTTCAGAAAGGTATCTCAGGCACTGGCGGGCTTCTTCCCGGGGATCATGCTCACGCAAATTGGCTATGTGCCCAACGTGGTGCAATCCGCCGGAACGGTTGAAGGACTGCGGCAGCTGATTTTTATCTATCCGAGCCTGCTGGCGGTCATCACCATTGTGGCGATGGGCTGTTTCTACAATCTCAACGAGAAGATGTATGTGCGCATCGTGGAAGAGATCGAACTGCGTAAACGTACGGCATAAATGACGAGATAGAGCGCCCTGCGGGCGCTCTGAGGATCGACCATGACACATAACACTGATCCGTTAACCCTGAAATTGAGCCTGCGAGAGAAGTGCGCCTACGGGATGGGCGATTTTGGCTCGAATCTGATGCTGTGTATTGGCACGCTGTATCTGCTGAAGTTTTACACCGACGAACTGGGCATGCCCGCCTTCTATGGCGGCATTATTTTCCTGGTAGCGAAGTTTTTTACCGCGTTCACCGACATGCTGACCGGCGTGCTGCTGGACTCCCGGCGTAACATCGGCGCGAAGGGAAAATTCCGGCCATTCATTCTTTATGCCTCCGTCCCGGTGGCGCTGGTCGCGACGGCGCAGTTTATGGCCAACGACTTTAGCCTGACGGTGAAAACGGCGCTCGCCACCGTGCTCTTCATGATGTTTGGCCTCTGCTATAGCCTGATGAACTGCGCCTACGGTGCGATGGTCCCGGCCATTACCAAAAACCCGAACGAGCGCGCACAGCTTGCGGCGTGGCGTCAGGGCGGCGCAACCGTGGGGCTGTTGCTCTGCACCGTCGGCTTTATGCCCATTCAGGCGCTGTTCGTCAGCCAGCCCTCCCTCGGCTATCTGGTGGCGGCGCTGGTGTTCGTCACCGGCGGCCTGTTCTGCATGTGGTGGTGCTACAGCGGCGTGAAAGAGCGCTACGTGGAGCTTACGCCCGATCACCATAAGCCCGGCATTCTGAAATCATTCTGCGCGATTTTCCGCAATCCGCCGCTGCTGGTGCTGTGTATCGCCAACCTGTGTACCCTTGCCGCGTTTAACATCAAGCTGGCGATTCAGGTCTATTACACCCAGTACGTGCTAAACGATCTGCATTTGCTGTCGTGGATGGGCTTTTTCAGCATGGGATGCATTCTGATTGGCGTGTTTCTGGTGCCCGGTGCGGTGAAGCGCTTTGGCAAAAAACCGGTTTATCTGGGTGGGCTGGCGCTGTGGGCGGTGGGCGACGTGCTGAACTTCTTCTGGGGGACCAGTTCCCTGCTGTTCGTGCTGTTTTCCTGCATGGCCTTTTTCGGCACGGCGTTTGTGAACAGCCTGAACTGGGCGCTGGTACCGGATACCGTTGATTACGGCGAGTGGAAAACGGGCATTCGTGCTGAAGGGTCGGTTTATACCGGCTATACCTTCTCGCGCAAAATCTCTGCCGCCCTCGCCGGTTTTCTGCCTGGCATCATGCTGACCCAGATTGGCTACGTTCCCCATGCGGTGCAGAGCGCAGGTACGCTACTTGGTCTGCGTCAGCTTATTTTCCTCTGGCCGTGCGGCCTGGCCGTCGTTGCCGCCGTGACCATGGGGCTGTTTTATAAACTCAACGAAGCGCGCTTCGCCTTTATTATCGAGGAGATTGGAAAACGGAAAAAACAAACCGCGAATACCCCTGAGATAACCACCAACAATAAAGCGTCAGCAGTCACTTTATAACAATAAAACCGGCCACTATGTCCTTCCTGTTCATCAGGAGGGAGGCCTTTCTGTACCTGATACATGGACAAATTATGAAAAGAATCATTACTGTACTGATCGTGTCGTCTGTGTCCTGCCCGGTATTTGCCGGGGCTTATGTCGAAACCCGCGAAGCATATAATACGGCCTCTGAGCTACACGAGGTGATCCTGCGTGCAGGCTATAACTTCGATATGGGCGCGGGGCTGATGTTCACCAATGCCTATAACGTGGGGAAATGGGATGAGCTTAAGCACAGCTATAACGAAATAGAGGGGTGGTATCCGCTCTTTAAACCCACCGACAAGCTCACCTTCCAGCCCGGCGGATTGATTAACGACAGCAGCGCAGGATCGGGTGGTGCGGTCTATTTAGATACCAATTATAAATTTACGGACGGGTTCAACCTGACGTTCCGCTATCGCTATAACCATAACAATTACGATACGCCGGACTATAACGGGCAGATGGATAAGAACGATACGCATGAGTTTGCTAACTACTGGAATTTCAAAGTGACGGATGCGTTTTTTTATACCTTTGAACCGCACTTTTTCCAGCGGGTGAATGATTACCACAGCAAAAATGGCAAAGATCATCACTGGGAAATTACCAATAAATTCAGCTACAAGATCGACAAAAACTGGCTGCCATATCTTGAACTGCAGTGGCTGGACAGATGGAATGATTACAACCGGGAGCAGTACCGGATTCGCCTGGGATTGCGGTATTCGTTCTAATAAAAAAAAGCCGCTGAGCAATCAGCGGCTTTTTACTGCCGGGCGGCGCATGCGCTTACCCGGCTAACGGATTGACCGTATTACTCTTCTTTCGCACCGCGCATTGCACGTTTACGATCGTTCTCGGTCAGGTGACGTTTACGGATACGGATAGACAGTGGAGTCACTTCTACCAGTTCGTCGTCATCGATGAATTCCAGAGCCTGCTCCAGCGTCATCTTGATCGGTGGAACCAGAACCGTTGCTTCGTCAGTACCGGACGCACGCATGTTGGTCAGTTTCTTACCGGTCAGGCAGTTTACCGTCAGGTCGTTAGAACGACTGTGAATACCAATGATCTGGCCTTCATACACTTCAGCACCGTGACCCAGGAACAGCTTACCGCGATCCTGCAGACCGAACAGCGCAAACGCAACCGCTTTACCCTGACCGTTAGAGATCAGCACGCCGTTGTTACGCTGGCCCACTTCACCCGGACGTACGTCGTCGTAGTGGCTGAAGGTGGAGTACAGCAGACCGGTACCGGAAGTCATGGTCATGAACTCAGAACGGAAGCCGATCAGGCCACGGCTTGGGATCACGTAGTCGAGACGTACGCGGCCTTTGCCATCTGGATTCATGTTTTTCAGGTCGCCTTTACGCTCACCCAGAGCCTGCATCACAGAACCCTGGTGCTGCTCTTCAACGTCCAGCGTTACGTTTTCGAACGGCTCTTGTTTACGGCCGTCGATTTCGCGGAAGATAACTTTCGGACGGGAAACCGCCATCTCGAAACCTTCACGACGCATGTTTTCGATCAGAACAGACAGGTGCAGTTCACCACGACCGGATACGCGGAAGGCATCAGCGTCTTCCGTTTCTTCAACGCGCAGCGCAACGTTGTGCACCAGCTCTTTGTTCAGGCGGTCAAGGATCTGACGAGAGGTAACGAATTTACCTTCTTTACCACAGAACGGAGAGGTGTTGACGTTGAAGAACATGGTTACCGTTGGTTCATCAACAGACAGGGCTGGCAGCGCTTCCACGTTCTGCGGGTCGCAGATGGTGTCAGAGATGTTCAGCTCGCCCAGACCGGTGATCGCGATGATATCACCCGCTTCAGCCAGATCGCTGTCGATACGCTCCAGACCCAGGTGAGTCAGCACTTTGCCCACTTTACCGTTACGGGTTTTGCCTTCGCTATCGATGATAGTAACCTGCTGGTTCGGCTTCACTTTACCGCGTTTGATGCGGCCGATACCGATAACGCCAACGTAGTTGTTGTAGTCCAGCTGGGAGATCTGCATCTGCAGAGGACCATCAAGATCAACATCCGGAGCCGGTACGTGATCGACAATCGCCTGATACAGCGGGGTCATGTCTGCCGCCATATCTTCGTGATCCAGACCCGCAATACCATTCAACGCCGAAGCGTAGATGATAGGGAAGTCCAGCTGCTCGTCGGTCGCGTCAAGGTTCACGAACAGGTCAAACACCTGATCAACAACCCAGTCAGGACGTGCGCCAGGACGGTCAACCTTGTTGATAACAACAATAGGCTTCAGGCCATGGGCAAATGCTTTTTTGGTCACGAAACGCGTTTGCGGCATTGGGCCGTCAAAGGCGTCAACCACCAGCAGCACGGAATCCACCATGGACATCACGCGCTCAACTTCACCACCGAAGTCGGCGTGCCCTGGGGTATCAACGATGTTGATACGGTAGTCATTCCATTTGATAGCGGTGTTTTTCGCGAGGATGGTAATCCCACGCTCTTTCTCCAAATCGTTGGAGTCCATCACACGCTCTTGAGTTTCGGCACGTGCATCAAACGTACCGGATTGCTGCAGCAGCTTATCAACCAGGGTAGTTTTACCATGGTCAACGTGCGCGATGATGGCGATGTTACGCAAATTTTCGATCACAACTTTGCCTCAGGCATTAGAAATAGCGCGTTATTGTACACGGATTAATCGCACTACAAAACAGGATCACAAACATCCCCCGCAAACAAGTATTGCAGAGATGCTTTGTGATCGCTTTCACGGAGCGTAAAAAGGGCACTTTAACGAAAATTGCACCAATATGGTGCTCAGTGTTCACACTGAAGCACTATACTGGTGCAACATAACCATTGTGGTGCAGCACTTTTGCACTATGGTGCGCATGATAACGCCTTTTTGGGGTGTTTTAAAAGTTGGCACAGATTTCGCTTTATAAAAATACGGCAAAAAGATGGCCTCATAGCCACCTTGATAGAAGTTGAAGACCTCGTTACCACGACGACAATGACCAATCTGGAGAGTTAAGTATGTCCGCTGAACACGTTTTGACGATGCTGAACGAACATGAAGTGAAGTTTGTTGATCTGCGCTTCACCGATACTAAAGGTAAAGAACAGCACGTCACTATTCCTGCTCATCAGGTAAACGCCGAATTCTTTGAAGAAGGCAAAATGTTTGACGGCTCCTCCATTGGTGGCTGGAAAGGCATTAACGAATCTGACATGGTTCTGATGCCAGACGCGACCACGGCGGTCATTGATCCGTTCTTCGAAGAGCCAACCCTGATCATCCGTTGCGATATCCTCGAGCCAGGCACGCTGCAGGGCTACGACCGTGACCCACGCTCCATCGCTAAACGTGCAGAAGAGTACCTGCGTTCTACCGGCATCGCAGACACCGTTCTGTTCGGGCCAGAGCCAGAATTCTTCCTGTTCGATGACATTCGTTTCGGTGCCTCTATCTCTGGCTCCCACGTGGCTATCGACGACATCGAAGGTGCATGGAACTCCTCCACCAAATACGAAGGTGGTAACAAAGGTCACCGTCCTGGCGTGAAAGGCGGTTACTTCCCGGTTCCTCCGGTCGATTCTTCACAGGACATCCGTTCCACCATGTGTCTGGTGATGGAAGAGATGGGCCTGGTAGTTGAAGCTCACCACCACGAAGTGGCGACTGCTGGTCAGAACGAAGTGGCAACCCGCTTCAACACCATGACCAAAAAAGCGGACGAAATTCAGATCTACAAATACGTTGTGCACAACGTTGCACACCGTTTCGGTAAAACCGCGACCTTCATGCCAAAACCAATGTTTGGCGACAACGGTTCCGGTATGCACTGCCACATGTCCCTGTCCAAGAACGGTACCAACCTGTTCTCTGGTGACAAATATGCAGGTCTGTCTGAGCAGGCGCTGTACTACATTGGCGGCGTAATCAAACACGCTAAAGCGATCAACGCCCTGGCGAACCCAACCACCAACTCTTACAAGCGTCTGGTCCCAGGCTACGAAGCACCTGTTATGCTGGCTTACTCAGCGCGTAACCGTTCTGCTTCTATCCGTATCCCGGTGGTGGCTTCTCCTAAAGCGCGTCGTATCGAAGTGCGCTTCCCGGATCCAGCAGCTAACCCATACCTGTGCTTCGCAGCACTGCTGATGGCCGGTCTGGACGGTATCAAGAACAAGATCCACCCAGGCGAAGCGATGGACAAAAACCTGTATGACCTGCCGCCAGAAGAAGCGAAAGAGATCCCACAGGTTGCAGGCTCTCTGGAAGAAGCCCTGCAGGCACTGGACGCTGACCGCGAGTTCCTGACTGCGGGTGGCGTGTTCACTGACGACGCTATCGATGCCTACATCGCCCTGCGTACTGAAGAGAACGACCGCGTGCGCATGACTCCGCATCCGGTTGAATTCGAACTGTACTACAGCGTTTAAGTTACAACGGGTTTCGCGCCACCCTTCAGGCGCGGCCCCGAAAGCTTTTTTTTGTTGCCGTGGAAACTTTCAGCCCATCTCCGGATGGGCTTTTTTCTCCACCAACAACCTGATCTCACGCGCTTTTTACGACGAAAAAGCTATACTGCACTAAATTAGTGCAACCAACTCCAGGAGACTGCTGAATGGCAACTGGCACGCTGCCCGATGCTGGGCAGATCCTCAATTCGTTAATTAACAGCATTTTGCTGGTCGACGACGAGCTGGCTGTTCATTACGCCAACCCGGCGGCGCAGCAACTGCTCGCCCAAAGCGCACGCAAACTGTTTGGCACTCCGCTGCCAGAATTATTGAGCTATTTTTCGCTGAACATTGGCCTGATGCAGGAAAGTCTGCAGGCCGGTCAGGGGTTCACCGATAACGAAGTGACGCTGGTGATCGACGGGCGCTCGCATATTTTGTCGCTTACCGCGCAACGTCTTCCTGAAGGGCTGATCCTGCTCGAAATGGCACCGATGGACAATCAGCGCCGACTGAGCCAGGAGCAACTTCAGCATGCGCAGCAAATTGCTGCCCGCGATCTGGTGCGGGGCCTGGCGCATGAAATCAAAAACCCATTGGGCGGATTACGCGGGGCGGCGCAGCTGTTAACCAAAGCGCTGCCGGACCCTGCGCTGGCGGAGTATACCAACGTCATCATTGAGCAGGCCGACCGTCTGCGTAACCTGGTTGACCGCCTGCTCGGGCCGCAACAGCCGGGTATGCACGTCACCGAAAGCATTCATAAAGTGGCTGAACGGGTGGTGAAGCTCGTCTCAATGGAGCTGCCGGAGAACGTTACGCTGGTGCGTGATTATGACCCCAGCCTGCCGGAACTGGCGCACGATCCGGACCAAATTGAGCAGGTCCTGCTGAATATTGTGCGTAATGCGCTGCAGGCTCTGGGACCGGAAGGCGGCGAAATCATTTTGCGTACCCGAACCGCATTCCAGCTCACCTTGCATGGCGTGCGCTATCGGCTGGCGGCACGCATCGACGTTGAGGACAACGGGCCGGGGATCCCATCTCATCTGCAGGACACCCTGTTCTACCCGATGGTCAGCGGTCGCGAAGGCGGTACCGGGCTGGGATTATCCATTGCCCGCAGTTTGATCGATCAACACTCTGGAAAAATTGAATTTACCAGTTGGCCGGGACATACCGAGTTTTCGGTTTTCCTGCCGATTAAAAAATAAAGGTGACGTTTATGCAACGAGGGATAGTCTGGGTAGTCGATGACGATAGCTCCATCCGTTGGGTGCTTGAACGCGCGCTCACAGGGGCGGGATTAAGCTGCACGACGTTTGAGAGCGGCAGCGAAGTGCTCGACGCACTCACCACCAAAACGCCGGATGTTCTGCTGTCGGATATTCGTATGCCGGGTATGGACGGGCTGGCGCTTTTAAAGCAGATCAAACAACGCCACCCTATGCTTCCGGTCATCATAATGACGGCACACTCCGATCTGGATGCCGCCGTTAGCGCCTATCAGCAAGGGGCATTCGACTACCTGCCCAAGCCATTTGATATCGACGAAGCGGTCGCGCTGGTTGAGCGCGCCATTAGCCATTACCAGGAGCAGCAACAGCCCCGTAATGCGCCCGATTTCGGCCCTACCACGGACATCATTGGCGAAGCACCGGCGATGCAGGATGTGTTTCGCATTATTGGCCGTCTGTCGCGTTCGTCCATCAGCGTATTGATTAATGGCGAATCGGGCACCGGTAAAGAGCTGGTCGCGCACGCCTTACATCGCCATAGCCCGCGGGCAAAAGCGCCGTTTATCGCCCTGAATATGGCGGCTATCCCGAAAGATTTGATTGAATCCGAACTGTTCGGCCATGAAAAAGGCGCCTTTACCGGGGCAAATACCATTCGTCAGGGCCGCTTCGAACAGGCTGACGGGGGGACATTATTCCTGGATGAAATTGGCGATATGCCGCTGGATGTTCAGACCCGTCTTCTGCGCGTGCTGGCCGACGGACAGTTTTATCGCGTGGGCGGGTATGCGCC
This sequence comes from Enterobacter cloacae complex sp. IR5384, assembly GCF_049237265.1. Classification (NCBI taxonomy): domain Bacteria; kingdom Pseudomonadati; phylum Pseudomonadota; class Gammaproteobacteria; order Enterobacterales; family Enterobacteriaceae; genus Enterobacter; species Enterobacter cloacae complex sp. IR5384. The sequence continues at coordinate 32,665 of NZ_JBMKHJ010000037.1, forward strand.
GGTGAAAGTGGATGTACGCATTATTGCCGCGACACACCAGAACCTGGAGCAACGCGTGCAGGAGGGAAAATTCCGTGAGGATTTATTCCATCGCCTGAACGTCATCCGCGTCCATCTGCCGCCGCTACGTGAACGTCGCGAAGATATCCCTCGCCTGGCGCGTCACTTCCTGCAGGTCGCCGCGCGTGAACTGGGTGTCGAAGCCAAACAGCTTCACCCGGAAACCGATGCCGCCCTCACCCGCCTGGCCTGGCCGGGTAACGTGCGTCAACTGGAAAATACCTGTCGCTGGCTCACCGTCATGGCCGCCGGACAGGAGGTCTTGATTCAGGATCTGCCGGCCGAGCTGTTTGAAGCAACTGCCCCTGAAAGCAGTACGGGCCATGCGCTGCCGGACAGCTGGGCGACGCTGCTGGCGCAGTGGGCCGATCGCGCGCTGCGTTCCGGTCATCAAAATTTGCTCTCTGAGGCGCAGCCGGAGATGGAACGCACGCTGTTAACCACCGCGCTTCGTCATACGCAGGGCCATAAACAGGAAGCAGCCCGCCTGCTGGGATGGGGACGTAATACCCTGACGCGTAAGCTTAAAGAGCTTGGAATGGAGTAATCTTCACCGCTGTGTAAAGATTACTAATTGAGCGCAAATTGCCGTTATTTTGCGCTTTACTGTGTCGATGAGTTTTGTATGATCGTGCCCGGAAATTGGGGGTGAACATCATGCTGGAAACATTAGTACATATGCTCTCTAGCGGAGCCGCAGAAAGCCACACGCCGCAAACCGCAGTTGCTGCAGTGTTGTGTGCGGCGCTGGTTGGTCTGTTTAGCTAGCGGGTAAAAATGTAAAAGCCGGGTGGCGGCTTCGCCTTACCCGGCCTACGTTTCATGCTTTTGCGGCTTAAATCACCCGCGAGAACTGCTGCATACGCGCTTTCTGCCGAAGGTAAGCGTCAAAGCACATGCAGATATTACGAATCAATAAACGTCCTTTCGGCGTGACCTCAATCGCATTCTCCGACACATCCACCAGCCCGTCCTTCGCAAGCGGTGCCAGCAGCTTCAGGTCTTCTGCAAAATAATCGCTAAAGTGCAGATCCCACTGCGACTCAACGTCGCTGAAATCGAGACGGAAGTTGCAGATAAGCGCCTTAATCACATCACGACGAATGCAGTCGTCACGTGTTAACGCGATGCCGCGCCACAGCGCGTTGCCCTTTTCATCCACCTGCTGATAGTAGAGCTTCAACTCTTTCTGGTTTTGCGCGTAGCAATCGCCAATCATGCTGATGGCGGAAACGCCCATCCCCAGCAAATCGGTATCGCCCTGGGTGGTATAGCCCTGGAAATTACGGTGCAGTACCCCTTCGCGCTGAGCAACAGCCAGCTCGTCATCCGGACGGGCAAAGTGATCCATACCGATAAACTGATATCCGGTCTCGGTCAGCGAGGTAATGGTTTCCTGGAGAATATCCAGTTTCTGTTGAGCAGAAGGCAGATCGGCATCTTTGATTTTGCGCTGCGCGGCAAAGAGCGTCGGCAGATGCGCATAGTTAAACACGCTCAGGCGGTCCGGGTTAAGTTCAGCCACGCGTTTCAGCGTAAAAGCAAAGCTCTCCGGCGTCTGCTTTGGCAGGCCGTAAATCAGATCGATATTGGTTGAGGTGAAACCAATTTCACGCGCATGGTTGAGTAAGGCAAAGATAAATTCTTCGTCCTGCTCGCGGTTCACCAGACGCTGGACCTCTTTATTGAAGTCCTGAACGCCCATACTCAGGCGATTGAAGCCTTCGGCACGTAAATGATCCAGCACATCCAGCTCAATTTCACGCGGATCGACCTCGATCGAGATTTCGGCGTCGTCATTAAAATGGAAATTGCTGCGAAGAAGCGCCATCAAACGGCTGATCTGCGCTTTATTCAGATAGGTTGGCGTACCGCCGCCCCAGTGAAGCTGGCTGACATGACGGCCAGTAAACAACGGCGCGCGATGCAAAATTTCCTGCTCCAGCGCATCCAGATACTGATCGGCTTTATGCTGCTGACGGGTGACAATTTTATTGCAGCCGCAGAAATAGCAGAGCTTATGGCAGAACGGAATATGGACGTAGAGCGACAGCGGGCGTTCTGGATAGCGCGCGACGGCCTGCTGAAAATCACCCTCACCGAAGGCATCGGAGAACTCCAGCGCGGTGGGGTATGAGGTGTAACGCGGCCCGGAATAGTTATATTTCTGGATCAGGGCCAAATCCCAGTCGATAGATGGTACAGACATGCTCACTCCTTCCGTTGGTGTCGCGTTCGTATACGGCGGCCCGTTCTGGCCCCATTGCGGACCATCATTCGGGTGCGCAGCCACTTCTGTCGCCGCGACAACCGCCGTAGTTTAACGAATAACCACACCAGATAACATATAACCGGAAGGGTTATAAGCAGGACTATCGTTCCTGCCGGGTGCAAATGTTAGTTTCCACCCTTCAGAAGACGCATCATATCTTCCTGCTTTTCGTCTTCTTCTTCATCTTCGTCATCGTCGTATGACAGGCCCAGCTTCTGCATCAGTTCGTCGATGCGATCCAGTTTGGCATCCACCCAGGACTGCTCTTCAGCGGTCAGGGTTTCACCCTCTTCAAGACGTTCCAGCAGCGCGTCCAGGCGCTCATCGTTCTCCAGCAAATCCAGCTCAGCCTGCGGTGAAAGCATAGGTTTCTCGCTCTTTGGTTTGTGCTGCTTAGTGACCGGGGTGTCTGTCACGCCCAGTGGAATGGGAGTTTTACTGCCGATACGTGGATCTTTCTGCGGCTTATTTTTAGCAGAAGCGCCAGATGCACCGCCACCGTTTGCACGGCTACCCGCAGCATGACCGCGATGTTTTTTTTCGCGTTTGCGATCGCGCGCTTCCTGGTTCAGTTCTTCGCGCGTTTTGCGGCGTGCTTTGGCAGGGCGTTTCGCGCCCGCTGCGGAGGTCGGTTTTTTCATGATGTTTTATCTTTAAGTCGTTTTCTTCAGTATAGAATTGCGGCGAAATCTAGCAGAAAGCAAGCAAAGAAAAAAGGCGACAGAGCAATCTGTCGCCTTTTTTCCTGACTCATAACCCTTAACGGGTCAGACATTCCGTGTTTGCCTACAACAAACCCTGTTTATCCGTTGGCTGATACCGTCCGTGATACGGTTCCTTTTCCTGTTAAAACGCCTCCAGGCGCTGGTCATCCTGACAATCCTGCGTCTTCGCCTCCTGGCGCTCCTGACCCTTATCCCTAAGTCATTATCCTGTTGGCATCCCCGCCTTGACGCACACTTTACCTTGTTCATTTAAACTAACAAGCAACGAAAGGGTACAAAAACGGATTTTCAGATAATCACTCAATATTAATCTTATGATTTAAAACAGTTTGTATTTTTTTACACCTGCGATTTCTCTGAAATTTCTCATAACATCTATAGCCGATGTCTCACATCGGCCAGGGCTTAAGCCTACAGACCAGGTGCAATCAAAAAAGCCTTTTGCCTGCATTCAGGTATAATCCCCCGCAGATTACGATTTTTGGAGACGACCACGTGACTACTTGGAACTACCAACAGACGCATTTTGTCACCAGTGCGCCCGATATTCGCCACCTGCCCTCTGATACCGGCATCGAAGTGGCCTTTGCTGGCCGCTCGAATGCGGGGAAATCCAGCGCACTGAATACGCTGACCAATCAGAAGAACCTGGCGCGTACCTCAAAAACACCTGGCCGTACCCAGCTGATTAACCTGTTTGAAGTGGCCGAAGGCAAACGCCTGGTCGATTTACCGGGGTACGGTTACGCGCAGGTACCGGAAGAGATGAAGATCAAGTGGCAGCGCGCGCTGGGTGAATACCTGGAAAAGCGCATGTGCCTGAAAGGCCTGGTGGTGCTGATGGATATTCGCCACCCGCTGAAAGACCTTGATCAGCAGATGATCGACTGGGCTGTGGCAAGCGATATTGCCGTTCTGGTGCTGCTGACAAAAGCGGATAAGCTGGCGAGCGGCGCGCGTAAAGCGCAGGTGAATATGGTTCGTGAAGCGGTACTGGCATTCAACGGAGATGTGCAGGTTGAGGCGTTCTCCTCGCTGAAAAAGCAGGGTGTGGATAAGCTGCGTCAGAAGCTCGACAGCTGGTTCAGCGAGCTGGAGCCCGCAACAGAAGCGGAAGAAGGGTAATACCGGGCGCGGCCATGGCCGCGCTTTTTTTTGTCCGAAATTTCCTTTGCCGCAATAAAAAACGCCCCAGTCATTACTGACTGGGGCGGCTAAAATATTCAGCCAAATCCGATTACGTGAAGTAAAAGGTCTGAAAGATAGAACATCTTACCTCTGTACCCTACGCCGCTAACTCTACCCCTTTTTTTGCTGCAGAAAAAGCACTTTTTGTAGTTTTTTTTCATTCTTTACATAGGGAATTCTAATGATCGTCACAAAACGCACCTCGTTATGTTGCTAACTTACATAAAAAGCGCGTTATTCGCCGAACCATTAGTGAGCCTGATCCCAGTTTTCACCACTTCCCACTTCCACCAGCAACGGCACATCGAGTTTCATGCTGTTTTCCATCAGTTCGTGGATTGTCTTCGACACGCTATCGAGATCGTCTTTGTGCACTTCGAACACCAGTTCATCGTGTACCTGCATGATCATTTTCACGCGCGGTTTCTCTTTTTCCAGCCAGGCATCCACGGCGATCATCGCGCGCTTGATGATGTCAGCTGCGGTTCCCTGCATCGGGGCGTTGATTGCAGCACGTTCTGCCCCGGCGCGCCGCGCCGCGTTGCTGGATTTAATGTCGGGTAAGTAGAGACGACGACCGTCCAGGGTTTCAACGTAGCCTTTTTCCTTCGCCTGCGCGCGGGTGCGTTCCATATATTCCAGTACGCCCGGATATCGCTCGAAGTAGAGATCCATATACTTCTGCGACTCTTTACGCGGAATATTAAGCTGGCGTGAAAGACCGAAGGCGCTCATGCCGTAAATCAGGCCGAAGTTGATTGCTTTCGCGCTGCGGCGTTGCTCGTTTGTCACGCTGTCCAGCGGCAGACCAAAGACTTCCGCAGCGGTTGCCCGGTGAATGTCCTTCCCTTCGGCAAAGGCCGTCAACAGGCCCTTATCACGCGAGAGGTGCGCCATAATGCGCAGCTCGATTTGCGAGTAGTCAGCAGAAACAATCAGATAGTCATCAGGTGCAATAAACGCCTGACGAATGCGGCGCCCTTCTTCATTTCGTACCGGAATGTTCTGCAGGTTTGGATCGGTCGAGGAGAGACGTCCGGTGGCCGCCACAGCCTGATGGTATGAAGTATGCACACGACCCGTTTTCGGGTTGATCATCAGCGGCAGCTTATCGGTGTAAGTCGATTTCAGCTTTGCCAGACCACGGTACTCCAGAATGACTTTTGGCAGCGGATAATCCAGCGCCAGCTCCTCCAGCACCTCTTCAGAGGTGGACGGTGCACCGCCAGGGGTTTTCTTCAGCGGTTTGATCCCCTGCTTTTCAAACAGAATGGTTTGCAGCTGTTTTGGCGATGAGAGGTTAAACGGCTCACCGGCAAGCTCGTGCGCCTTTTGCTCCAGTTCGGTCAGACGCTGGGCGAGTTCGCCCGAGTGGTTATGCAGTACCGTCGGATCGATTTTTACGCCGTTGCGCTCGATGCGTGAAAGAACAGGTACCAGCGGCATCTCAATGTTCTGAAACACATTCAGCGGCCCTTCGTGCTTCTGCAGTTTTGGCCACATCTTCAGGTGCAGCTGCAGCGTGACGTCGGCATCTTCTGCCGCATAGCGTCCCGCCTCTTCCAGCGCAATCTGGTTAAAGGTGAGCTGATTTTTGCCCTTACCGGCAATCTCTTCAAACGTGATGGTTTTGTGCTTCAACCAGCGGTCAGACAGGGAGTCCATATCATGACGGCCTGCTACGCTGTCCAGAATGTAGGATTCCAGCATGGTATCAAACGCGATACCGCGCAGCTCAATACCGTAGTTTTGCAGAATACCGCGGTCGTATTTGAGGTTTTGCCCCACCTTCAACGCGTTGTCGTCTTCCAGAATCGGCTTCAGCAGTTCCAGCACGCGTTCGCGAGAGAGTTGCTCCGGTGCGTCCAGGTAATCGTGCGCGACAGGAACATAGGCAGCGATACCCGGCTCTGTCGCAAAGGACAGGCCCACCATATTGGCGGTAATGTTATCCAGACTGTCGGTTTCCGTGTCGAATGCAAACACCGGTGCTTTTTTCAGTTTCTCGATCCAGGCAACCAGCTGTGACTCTTCAAGAATGGTTTCGTAGTGCTCAAAAGAGAGCGCTGCGGCTTCTTCTTCAGCCTGATCGTCGGCATCAATGACAATCGTCTCTTTTGGCTTCGCAGCCGGTTTGGCGCCTTTTGCCTGCAGCCATTTACCGGCTTCCACGTCGGTGGTCCAGCGCTTAAATTCGTATTTCTTAAACAGGCTCAGCAGGTCATCCGCAGATGGTTGTTGTACCTCAAGCTGCTCACATCCCAGTTCCAGCTCAACATCGGTTTTAATCGTCGCCAGCTTATAGGAGAGATAAGCCACCTCTTTATTCTCTTCCAGCTTCCCGGCCATGGTTTTTGCGCCACGGAAGGAGAGCCCGGCGATTTTGTCAGACTCTGCATACAGCGTATCCAGCCCGCCCAGTCCCTGAAGGAGTGCCTGTGCCGTTTTTTCGCCAACGCCTGGCACGCCTGGGATGTTATCCGATGAGTCGCCCATCAACGCGAGGAAATCGATAATCAACTCTGGCGGCACGCCATATTTTGCGACCACCTCTTCAGGGCCGAGGATGGTGTTGGTCATGGTGTTAATCAGGGTGATCCCTGGCGTCACCAGCTGCGCCATATCTTTATCACCAGTACTGATGAGAACCGGACGGCCCATTTTTTCGGCTTCACGCGCCAGGGTGCCAATGACGTCATCCGCTTCAACACCAGAAACCGCCAGCAGTGGCAGCCCCATCGCTTTCACCATCGCGTGCAGCGGCTCAATCTGCGCACGCAGATCGTCAGGCATTGGCGGACGGTGAGATTTGTAATGCTCAAATAACTCGTCGCGGAAAGTTTTGCCTTTCGCATCAAAAACGACTGCCGCGTGGGTTGGCTGATACTGAAGGATCAGGCTACGCAGCATGTTAAGTACACCGTACATCGCGCCGGTAGGTTCCCCTGCGCTATTGGTCAGAGGAGGAAACGCATGATACGCCCGATACAGGTAAGAAGAGCCGTCGACGAGAATAAGAGGGTTTTCTGGGATCTGAACCATAATGTCCGTGCCTTTAATCAATTTATGACTAAAGGATGCCACAGAAGGATGAAAACATCAGTTATTAGCGCCTGATACAGGAAAAGATTTTACGATCGTGAGGATCGCTCGCAAAATTTAAACTGTGGATAAGTTTGTGAATACTTTCACTTCATATGACTAACAAAGGCAAAAAAAGCGTAAAGACACATAATTATAATCTATTTATCAATTAGTTATATACGGACAGTGATTTATATTGCTAGCTAATGAGAATATAGCATATGTGGATATATGCCCGGTTTGCTGCGTAATAGTAGTGAAATCTTCTGCAGCGAGATACTGTCTGTCAACTCTCCGTATGAAAGCCCCATTATTTTGTCTGATTTCTGATAAAATCAGCGCCCTGCACCGGATAGTCGGTCGCTAACTTACAGCTAACCATTTGAAAAAGCTCATCATGTCGAGATTGCTCGCTGCAATAACATTACTGTTAAGCATCATTTTAACTATTCTGGTAACGATCGCCTGTTCTGTACCGATCATCATCGCCGGGATAATTAAACTGCTGTTACCTTTGCCTACGGTTTGGCGAGCCGTGTCGGCGTTTTGTAATTTCATGATGTACTGCTGGTGCGAAGGGTTGGCCATCCTGCTGCGCCTGAATCCTCACCTGAAGTGGGACGTTGAGGGCCTGGAAAGACTCAACAAAAAGAACTGGTATCTGCTGATCTGTAATCATCACAGCTGGGCCGACATCGTGGTGTTATGTGTGCTGTTCCGTAAGCATATCCCGATGAACAAATACTTCCTGAAGCAACAGCTGGCCTGGGTACCGTTTATCGGCCTGGCCTGCTGGGCGCTGGATATGCCGTTTATGAAACGCTATTCGCGCAGCTATTTGATTCGCCACCCGGAGCGGCGTGGTAAGGATGTGGAAACGACGCGTCGTTCCTGCGAGAAGTTTCGCGCACATCCGACAACGATTGTGAATTTTGTCGAAGGCTCGCGGTTTACAGAAGAGAAGCGTCTTCAGACTCGCTCCCCTTATCAGAACCTGCTGCCCCCCAAGGCGGCGGGTATTGCCATGGCGCTTAACGTGCTGGGGGCACAGTTCGATAAATTACTGAACGTGACGCTCTGCTATCCGGAAAACGATAAGACGCCTTTCTTCGATATGCTCAGCGGCAAGCTGACGCGTATTGTGGTTCGTGTCGATCTGGTGCCAATTGATACCGAACTGCATGGGGATTACGTTAACGATAAGAACTTCAAACGTCGTTTCCAGCTTTGGCTTAATACGCTCTGGAAAGAGAAAGATGAGCAGATAGAGAACATCAAAGCTTCAAACAAAAACGCCGGTCATTGACCGGCGTTTTTATATCATTGGGTTTACTTCTTCTCGACCAGGTATTTCACGGTGTCTGCGTACTGCTGTACGAAGATATCCATGCTGCTGGTGTCCATGCCCTGCATGTTCAGCTGATATTTGCCGTTAACATACATCGCCGGAACGCCCTGGAGCTGCAGATCGGCTGCGGCTTTTTCCTGTTGAGCAACCAGCGATTTCACGACAAAGCTGTTCCATGCGGCGTCGTAGTCTTCACCTTTCACGCCTGCGTCAACGAACACTTTACGAATATCTGCTGCGGTCTGGACGGTCTGGGTTTTCTGCACCGCTTCAAACATAGGGGAGGTGATCTTATCTTCCACACCCAGCGCAATCGCAACCGCCCACGCCTGAGTCAGGTCTTTACCCAATGGGCCCAGGAACTCAACGTGGTATTTGGTCATTTTGGTGCCTTCCGGCAGCTTTTTCTTCACGTTGTCAGCAACATGCAGCACCTGCTCAAACTCATAGCAGTGTGGGCAATAGAACGAGAAGAACTCGAGAACCTGTGGCTCGCCAGCGACGGGCTTGTCCAGCGTGATGTACTGTTTGCCGTCGGTAAACTGTGCAGCAGAAGCGCTAAATGCCAGAATCATACCTGCCAGCGCCAGCCAAATTTTTTTCATGATTAACTCTCTCCTGGGTGTGTCCAATTAATACATCGGCGTTAGTTGCAGTGGGGGTTCCTGAAGAACCTTAACCTGCTCAGTAAATGTGGATATCTGGTTGCGCCAGTAATCCTCTCCGGTAAGCCACGGGAAATTACGAGGAAATGCGGGATCATCCCAACGCCTGATTAACCATGCGAGATAATAAACAAAACGCATCGCACGTAAAGGTTCTATCAGGGCAATTTCGTCTGAATTAAAAGGGCTAAACTCTTCATAGGCTTCAATAATCGTTTCAAGCTGCATACGTTGCTCGGCTTTGTCGCCGTTGAGCAACATCCACAAATCCTGCACTGCAGGCCCCATCCTCGCATCATCGAGGTCAACAAACAGAGGGCCATCGCGCCAGAGAATATTCCCGGCATGACAATCACCATGCAAACGCAGGACAGAAATATCATCGCGCCAGCAGGCTTTTACCGCCCCAATAAGTTTATCCGTCGCGCTGAGAAACGCGTCCTTTAACGCAGAGGGAATAAACGCTGAGGTTTCGAAGACCTGGCGGGGTTCAATAAGGTATTCCTGAATTCCGATAGTCGGGCGGGCAATAAACGACGTTTTGCGTCCCGTCTGGTGGATGCGCCCCAGATAGCGGGCGACCCACTCCATTTGGTCGATATTATCCGCTTCAAACTGGCGGCCACCCAGACTGGGAAATACGGCGTAATAGAACCCTTCGTGCGTAAGGAGCGTTTGGTTATTGAATTTTATCGGTGCGGCAACAGGAACTTCATCATTCAGTAAATCGTGAGCAAACTGATGCTCTTCCTGAATTTGTTCAGCGGACCAGCGCTTGGGGCGATAGAACTTAACAACGAAGCGCTGACGATCCTCGTCCTGGAATTGATAGACGCGGTTTTCGTAGCTATTTAGCGGGGTTAGCCCGGAATCCACCCGAATACCCTGCTCAAACAGCGCATCCATAATGGTATCCGGGTGTAATGTCTGGAAAGTAAAAGCCTGGTCGTTCATCCGATCATCCGGAAATTATACGAATGATTCAGGATATCATCTTGTGGCGATTTCGGTGCCGCCGCTTACAAGCTTTTACTCTTTAATTACGCCTCGGGCGCGCAGCAATGCGGTTTTAAAATCTTCCTCATAATCTTTCTGAATACCAGGAATAACAGCATCTTTGGCAGAGTCACGCATTTTGAGGTGATAGATCAGGATGTCGTCAGAAAGGTCTGTCAGTTCACCTTCAAAACCTGACTCTTTCGCCAGTTTCTGTAAAAATTGCATCAGATTCAGCTCTGGCTCTTTTTGCCAGGCTGGCTGGAGGAGTTCAATGACTTCATTCAGACGTTTACATTTCATGGTGGTGCTCCTTTCATTTAGAGTGACACGTTAGCAGGGTCAATCCCACAATAAAAGAGGCGATATTCGTGAATCCGGGTCAGGAAATCATCGGAGTGGTTCTGGCGGGTGGCAGGGCAACGCGCATGGCGGGAAAAGATAAGGGGCTTCAGCATCTTAACGGTAAGCCACTTTGGCAGCATGTTGCTGACACGCTTGCAGATCAGGTTGCGGCAATGGCCATCAGTGCCAATCGCCATATCGATATTTATCAGCGCAGCGGATACCCCGTTTATCAGGATACTCTTGGGGATTACCCAGGACCGTTGGCCGGCATACTCTCGGTCATGCAGCAGTCTGAGGCAGAGTGGTTTGTTTTCTGCCCGTGTGATACGCCATTTATTCCCTCCTGCCTTGTCGAGCGTCTCGTGCAATTTCGTGATGGTGCACCGGTTGTCTGGGTGCATGACGGTGAGCGTGACCATCCTGCTATTACGCTGATTCATAGATCATTAGTTCCAGCGCTGCAGGATTACCTAACGGCGGGAGAGCGAAGAGTCATGGTGTTTATGCGTCAGTCAGGCGGCCATTCCGTTGATTTTAGTGACTGGAAGTCTGCATTTGTGAACGTGAATACGACGGAAGATTTACAGACCATGCAGGAGAAAAAATGACGCCTGTTTTAGCTATCGCCGCCTGGAGTGGTACCGGGAAAACGACGCTGCTTAAAAAGCTGATACCCGCACTTTGTGCCAGATGCATCCGCCCAGGGCTGATTAAGCATACCCACCACAATATGGACGTCGATAAACCGGGTAAAGACAGCTATGAACTGCGTAAGGCAGGTGCCGCGCAAACCATGGTGGCAAGTCGTGAGCGGTGGGCATTGATGACGGAAACGCCCGATGAAGCACCGCTGGATCTCGCGTATCTGGTTAGTCGGATGGATCACTCCACGCTTGATCTGGTGCTGGTTGAGGGATTTAAGCATGAGGCCGTTGCAAAGATCCTGCTGTTCAGAAGCGATGCCGGGCATGATGTTAGCGAGTTAACGCTGGATGAGCATGTCATTGCGGTGGCCAGCGATGTCGCTCTCGATGTTGAGGTTCCAGTGCTGGATTTAAATGATGAGGATGGGATTGCTGAGTTTATTGTGGGGTGGTGTGCGGTCTGATGCCCTCTCCCGCAGGAAGAGGGAGAAAAACAAAAGCAAAAAACCCCGCACCTTACGGTACGGGGTTCTTCTTATTTGATGCCTGGCAGTTCCCTACTCTCACATGGGGAGACCCCACACTACCATCGGCGCT
>NZ_JBMKHJ010000038.1:0-44291 GCF_049237265.1 Enterobacter cloacae complex sp. IR5384
CAGACACCGTCTGAATTTGCAGCGGGCTGGAGAAAGGGTCATTCTGAGAATGAAGATTCCGACGTTACTAACTGAGTGTTGTATCTAATCGTGGGGGCAGGTCAGTAGTTATAATCATCTTACTGACTCAATGGAATTCAAATATTTCAATGGTCAAGCAGAGATTAGCGAATCAACTTATAAGCTGCTTGCTTCAGGTAATAAACCTAAACCAACTGTGAAGCCAGCTAAAGCGGTCACCACGTATAAGGTGAAGCCTAAGCCAACGATTGAACAGCAAAGAGATGCAGCCTTGAAAGAGGCTATTAAACAGATGGTAAGCGGGGGCTGATAAAATGGAAGATGCGATTAACGTCCCGATTACCTATTACGATTCTAACGGCTGTCTAATTGTTGGTCACAATCTGGTTGGGAAAATCCACCCTCAATTATTTGATAAGTTGGTTCGCCGTTCAAACGATGGTTCAACCCGTTCACAGCAAGCACGAATCACCAGCTACTTAGAAGGACTCTTAAATGGCTAATACTTTCACTAACTCTGATAAGCCGTGTATTCATTGCGGCTCACTTATCCGTTATGTCTCATCGGGTAGTTGTGTGGACTGTTCAAAGAGCCGTAGACAGCCGCCTAAACCAAAGCCACAGATTGCACGTGTAACCGCTTCAGCAGCAAGAGCACCGTTTCACTGTGAAGGTGGAGACAATCGAAATAACATCATTGTGAAGCTCTCTGAAGCCGCTTTAGATAACCTTGACCGTGTAGGCTATGAGTTGGTGAAAAAGTACCGTTTAGCAGGTTACACACAAGAGCGAATCCGAATGATTGCTCTGTCTCATCTGCTTGAAGCCGCTTAATCCCCGCTGCAAATACCCATCTTTTAGAGTGTATCATTAGAAAGGTTATTTAAGGATGACGCGGTTGACTGAGCGCTCATGCAATCCCCGGTTGAGTGCTTTTTCCACCTCGCCTTTGGCAAAAAATTCAGGATGTCTCACTTCAACGCCGTAGGTAAAGTCCCGGGGCAGGCCATCAAGGAATGGCCAGAGCGCGGGCAGATCGCGCGGACCAAAGGTGGCGGGAAGCTGCAGCCAGTACTGGCCGATACGGTTTGCCAGTGGCGACATTCGGCCAAAAAACTCTTCGGTTAAATCACCGCAGTTACGCAGGGCGGCGTTATGGGAGATGGTTGCCGGAAATTTAAAGCAGAAGCGGAAATCATCCGTGGTTTGATCCCGCCAGCGCTCGACAATCTCTGCCCGGGGAAGGGCATACAGCGTGGTGTTGCCCTCCACGCAGTTAAAGTGCCGGGCGTACTCTTCAAGGCTGGTTATGCCAAGGCGCACCCATTTCGGGTGCGACCACTGGGGCAGGCCCACGTACATCATAACGCGCTTAAAATCTCATCCGTGCTGCGCACGCGACCGATGCGCGGGAAAATATGGGTCATGCTGCCCTGGTGTTGTTCCGCAGAAGCCGCGCTGCATGCGTCTTCGGCAATCACCAGGTTAAAGCCCAACTCCCAGGCGTTACGGGCGGTGGATTCCACGCCAATGTTGGTGGAGATCCCGCACAGGATAATGGTGTCGATACCGCGGCGGCGCAGCTGTAGCTCCAGGTCGGTGCCGTAGAAGGCGCCCCACTGGCGTTTGGTCACTTCGATATCGCTGTCGCGTTTGCCGAGCGAGACCGGATACGTCCACCAGTTGTCCGGCAGGGCGTGCGCGGGCGCCTGAGCGTCAACCGGCTGTTTTAACGCTTCGGCAAAATCGGCCGACCAGCCAACGCGCACCATGACAACCGGCGCACCGCTGGCGCGGCATTTTTCCGCCAGACGGGCGGCACGGCTGACGACATCATCAGCGGTGTGCGGGCCACCGGCAAAGGGAAGGATCCCTTCCTGTAGATCAATCACCACCAGGGCGGTTTTGCGGGCATCAAGTGTCAGCATGGTAACTCCAGTAAAATGAATCGCTTCCGTTACACCTTACGACGTTATGGCCTGTTATCGGTCGGATAATTTTGTTAATTTTTGTGAGAATGCGCAATAAGAGCGCAGCAAACGTGCGTCTGGCCGTGCTTCGCTCTTATCGTCCGGCGGAATTTCCAGTATAATAGCCGCCTTTTTTCATCCAGTTGTGACATACAGAAAGCTGCGACATAGTAGCCTGCATACCAGGCGACATTTAGCCTGCGGCTAATTAAGGGATATCTCATGCGTACAGAATATTGCGGGCAGCTGCGTCAGTCCCACGTCGGACAGCAGGTGACCCTGTGTGGTTGGGTCAACCGTCGTCGTGATCTTGGTAGCCTTATCTTCATCGATATGCGCGACCGCGAAGGTATCGTTCAGGTGTTCTTCGATCCGGATCGCGCGGACGCGTTGAAGCTGGCTTCTGAGCTGCGTAATGAGTTCTGCATTCAGGTCACCGGCACCGTACGTGCGCGTGACGAGAAAAACGTCAACGCAGATATGGCGACCGGTGCCATTGAAGTGCTGGCCTCCGATCTGACGATCATCAACCGTGCTGAAGCGCTGCCGCTGGACTCCAACCACGTCAACACTGAAGAAGCGCGTCTGAAATACCGCTACCTAGATCTGCGTCGCCCGGAGATGGCACAGCGCCTGAAAACCCGTGCGAAAATCACCAGCCTGGTGCGTCGCTTTATGGATGACCACGGTTTCCTCGATATCGAAACCCCGATGCTGACCAAAGCCACGCCGGAAGGCGCGCGCGATTACCTGGTGCCATCCCGCGTTCATAAAGGCAAATTCTACGCGCTGCCGCAGTCTCCACAGCTGTTTAAACAGCTGCTGATGATGTCCGGCTTCGATCGCTACTATCAGATCGTAAAATGCTTCCGTGACGAAGACCTGCGCGCTGACCGTCAGCCAGAATTTACCCAGATCGATGTGGAAACCTCCTTCATGACCGCTGAGCAGGTGCGTGAAGTGATGGAAGCGCTGGTGCGCAGCCTGTGGAATGACGTGAAGGGCGTGGAGCTGGGCGACTTCCCCATTATGACCTTCGCCGAAGCCGAGCGTCGTTACGGCTCCGACAAACCAGACCTGCGTAACCCTATGGAGCTGGTGGACGTTGCTGACCTGGTGAAATCCGTTGAGTTTGCGGTGTTTGCCGGCCCGGCTAACGATCCGAAAGGTCGCGTAGCAGCCCTGCGTGTACCGGGCGGTGCAGCGCTTAGCCGTAAGCAGATTGACGACTACGGCAACTTCATCAAGATCTACGGCGCGAAAGGTCTGGCCTATATTAAAGTAACCGAGCGTGCGAAAGGTCTGGAAGGTATCACCAGCCCGGTGGCGAAGTTCCTGAACGCGGAGATTGTAGAAGCGATCCTTGAGCGCACCGGCGCACAGGATGGCGACATGATCTTCTTCGGCGCTGACAACAAGAAAATTGTTGCCGATGCAATGGGCGCGCTGCGTCTGAAACTGGGCAAAGATCTGAACCTCACCGACGAGAGCAAATGGGCGCCGTTGTGGGTTATCGACTTCCCGATGTTTGAAGACGACGGTGAAGGCGGCCTGACTGCCATGCACCACCCGTTCACCTCGCCAAAAGACATGACGGCGGCAGAGCTGAAAGCGGCACCGGAAGAGGCAGTCGCGAACGCCTACGATATGGTTATCAACGGCTATGAAGTGGGCGGCGGCTCCGTGCGTATTCACAGCGGTGAGATGCAGCAGACGGTGTTCGGCATTCTGGGCATCAACGAACAGGAACAGCGCGAGAAGTTCGGCTTCCTGCTGGATGCGCTGAAGTACGGTACGCCGCCTCACGCAGGCCTGGCATTCGGTCTCGACCGTCTGACTATGCTGCTGACCGGCACCGACAACATCCGTGACGTTATCGCCTTCCCGAAAACCACCGCAGCGGCGTGTCTGATGACCGAAGCGCCAAGCTTCGCTAACCCGGCCGCGCTGGCTGAGCTGGGTATCGACGTGGTGAAAAAGGAAGAGAAAAACTGATATGGCATATAAGCGTCCCGTTTCTGTCTTAGTTGTAATTTACGCTCAGGACACGAAGCGGGTGCTGATGTTGCAGCGGCGCGATGACCCTGAATTCTGGCAGTCGGTTACCGGCAGTCTGGAAGAGGGCGAAACCGCGCCGCAGGCCGCCGCGCGTGAAGTAAAGGAAGAGGTCACCATTGACGTTGCTTGCGAGCAACTGACCCTGAAGGACTGTCAGCGCACGGTGGAGTTCGAAATTTTTAGCCATTTACGTCATCGCTATGCACCGGGTATCGAGCGCAACACGGAATCGTGGTTCTGTCTCGCGCTCCCTCACGAACGGGAGATCGTGTTCACTGAACATCTGACCTACCGCTGGGTGGATGCGGCGGATGCCGCCGCACTGACCAAATCGTGGAGCAACCGGCAGGCGATTGAAGAATTTGTAATTAACGCAGCCTGAAAAGGCGCGATTTTTGGAGAACTTTTTATGGCAGGTCATAGTAAGTGGGCCAACACCAAACACCGCAAAGCGGCACAGGATGCCAAGCGCGGTAAGATCTTTACCAAAATCATTCGCGAGCTGGTGACAGCAGCGCGTCTGGGCGGCGGCGATCCGGCGTCTAACCCACGTCTGCGTGCGGCAGTAGATAAAGCGCTGTCCAACAACATGACGCGTGACACCCTGAACCGTGCTATCGCTCGTGGCGTGGGCGGTGATGAAGACACGAACATGGAAACCATCATTTATGAAGGTTACGGTCCTGGCGGCACCGCGGTAATGGTTGAATGTCTGTCCGACAACCGTAACCGTACCGTTGCAGAAGTGCGCCATGCGTTCACCAAAACCGGCGGTAACCTGGGGACTGACGGTTCTGTAGCGTACCTGTTCAGCAAAAAAGGCGTCATCTCCTTCGAGAAAGGCGACGAAGATGTCATCATGGAAGCGGCGCTGGAAGCGGGTGCGGAAGACGTAGTGACCTTCGACGATGGCGCTATCGATGTCTACACCGCGTGGGAAGAGATGGGCGCAGTACGTGATGCGCTGGAAGCGGCGGGCCTGAAAGCCGACAACGCTGAAGTCTCCATGATCCCGTCCACCAAAGCGGATATGGATGCTGAAACGGCACCAAAACTGCTGCGTCTGATCGACATGCTTGAAGACTGCGACGACGTGCAGGAAGTGTATCACAACGGTGAGATCTCTGATGAGGTTGCAGCGACTCTCTGATGAGAGCGTTTAAACCGTTTACGGGAGACGCGTGATGTCGATTATCCTTGGGATTGACCCCGGCTCACGCGTCACCGGTTACGGCGTTATCCGTCAGGTTGGACGCCAGTTAACCTACCTTGGCAGTGGCTGTATTCGCACCAAAGTTGAAGATCTGCCGTCGCGACTGAAGCTCATTTATGCAGGTGTGACGGAGATTATCACCCAGTTTCAGCCTGACTATTTCGCCATCGAGCAGGTCTTCATGGCGAAAAACGCCGATTCGGCGTTAAAGCTCGGTCAGGCGCGGGGCGTGGCAATTGTTGCTGCCGTGAACCAGGATCTTCCGGTATTTGAATACGCGGCAAGACAGGTCAAGCAGACGGTGGTAGGGATTGGCAGCGCGGAGAAAAGCCAGGTGCAGCACATGGTGCGTACCCTGTTGAAGCTCCCCGCGAACCCGCAGGCCGATGCCGCCGATGCGCTGGCAATTGCGATCACCCACTGTCATGTCAGCCAGAACGCGATGCAAATGAGCGAGTCGCGGCTCAATCTGGCGCGAGGCAGGTTACGATAATGAGAAATCAGGCTGGATGTTTATCCAGCCTTTTTTTATTATGTCGCAAATCAATAATTTTCCAGAACGCAGGAGCGTCACGTGATAGGCAGACTCAGAGGCATTATCATTGAAAAACAACCCCCGTTAGTGCTGCTGGAAGTGGGCGGCGTGGGCTATGAAGTCCATATGCCAATGACCTGCTTCTACGAGCTGCCGGACGCGGGCAAAGAGGCGATTGTCTTTACCCAGTTTGTGGTGCGTGAAGATGCTCAACTGCTCTATGGCTTCAACAACAAACAGGAACGCACCCTGTTCCGCGAGCTGATTAAAACCAACGGCGTCGGGCCGAAGCTGGCGCTGGCCATTCTCTCCGGTATGTCCGCCCAGCAGTTCGTGAATGCCGTTGAGCGCGAAGATCCTGCCGCGCTGATTAAGCTTCCGGGCATTGGTAAGAAAACGGCAGAGCGCCTGATTGTTGAGATGAAAGACCGCTTTAAAGGTCTGCATGGCGATCTCTTTACCCCTGCTGCCGATCTGGTGCTGACTTCGCCGGGTGCGCCTGTGTCGGATGATGATGCCGAGCAGGAAGCGGTTGCCGCGCTGGTGGCGCTGGGCTATAAACCTCAGGAGGCCAGCCGAATGGTGAGCAAAATTGCCAAACCGGATGCCAGCAGTGAAACTCTGATTCGTGAAGCGCTGCGCGCTGCATTGTGAGGTAAAGGATGATTGAAGCAGATCGCCTGGTATCGGCAGGCACTATTCAGGCAGAGGACGTGGTGGATCGTGCGATCCGTCCGAAGTTGCTTGATGAGTATATTGGCCAGCCGCAGGTGCGTTCCCAGATGGAGATCTTCATCCAGGCGGCAAAGCTGCGCGGCGATGCGCTCGATCACCTGCTGATATTCGGTCCTCCGGGTTTGGGGAAAACCACCCTGGCGAATATCGTTGCTAATGAAATGGGCGTGAACCTGCGTACCACGTCTGGCCCGGTGCTGGAAAAAGCAGGCGATCTGGCGGCAATGCTGACCAATCTTGAACCGCACGACGTGCTGTTTATCGATGAGATCCACCGCCTGTCGCCGGTGGTGGAAGAGGTTCTCTATCCGGCAATGGAAGACTACCAGCTGGATATCATGATCGGCGAAGGCCCTGCCGCGCGTTCGATCAAAATCGATCTGCCGCCGTTTACCCTGATTGGCGCCACCACCCGCGCCGGGTCGTTAACCTCTCCACTGCGCGACCGCTTTGGTATTGTGCAGCGCCTCGAGTTTTATCAGGTCGCCGACCTCCAGCATATCGTGGGCCGCAGTGCCCGTTATATGGGGCTGGATATGAGCGAAGAGGGGGCATTTGAAGTGGCGAAGCGTTCGCGCGGAACACCGCGTATCGCTAACCGCCTGCTGCGCCGCGTCCGTGACTTTGCAGAAGTGAAGCACGATGGTTCTATTTCTGCCGAAATTGCTGCTCAGGCGCTGGATATGCTGAATGTCGATGCTGAGGGTTTTGACTACATGGACCGCAAGCTGCTGCTGGCGGTGCTGGACAAATTCTTTGGCGGGCCGGTCGGGCTGGATAACCTGGCGGCGGCAATCGGGGAAGAGCGTGAGACAATTGAAGATGTACTCGAACCGTATCTGATCCAGCAGGGCTTCCTGCAACGTACCCCGCGTGGGCGTATGGCCACGGTGCGGGCGTGGAATCATTTTGGTATCACGCCACCGGCAATGCCGTAATGCTTAATTCCCTCTCCCACGGGGAGAGGGGTTAGGATGAGGGCATCAGCGCCCTCGATATCAACTAGCGGTCTTCTTCATAATACTGAAAATAAACAGTACCGCCGCACACAGCACCACTGACGGCCCCGCAGGCGTGTCATAGAACGCCGAGAAGGTTAACCCGCCCGTTACCGCAATCATCCCGATAATCACCGCCACGCCTGCCATCTGCTCCGGCGTACGGGCAAAACGACGCGCGGTGGCCGCAGGAATAATCAGCAGCGACGTAATAATCAGCGCACCGACGAACTTCATCGCCACGCCGATGGTTAACGCTGTCACCAGCATTAGCAGCAGTTTCACCCGCTGCAACTTCACGCCGTCAACAAACGCCAGATCCGGGCTGACGGTCATCGCCAGCAAATTACGCCACTGCCACAGCAGAATACCCAGCACCACCACCACGCCAATGGCAATAGCAATGAGATCTTCAGGCGTCACGGCGAGCAGGTCGCCAAACAGATAGGCCATCAGGTCAACGCGGATATTTGACATCAGGCTCACTACCACCAGGCCCAGCGACAGGGCGCTGTGCGCCATAATGCCGAGCAGGGTATCAATGGCGAGGTGAGGGCGTTTTTCCAGCCAGACCAGACCGGCGGCGAGGAGCAGAGTAACGACAATCACCGCATAGAACGGGTTGACGTCCAGCAGCAAACCAAAGGCCACGCCCAGCAGTGAAGCATGGGCCAGGGTATCGCCGAAATAGGACATTCTGCGCCAGACCACAAACGAGCCAAGCGGACCCGCGGCGCAGGCGAGCATAATCCCGGCCAGCCAGCCGGGCAGTAACAGTTCAATCATGAGTGTCCATTTCCCCGGCGCAGGACAATTCGTCCCTGTAAATCATGGCGGTGGTTATGATGATGGCGATAAATACCCAGTTGTTCAGCCCCGCGAGGGCCAAACATAGAGATAAATTCGGGGTGCATTGACACCACTTCAGGCGTGCCGGAACAGCAGATATGATGGTTCAGACAGAGCACTTCGTCGGTTTTCGCCATCACCAGATGCAGGTCGTGGGAGACCATCAGCACCGCGCAGTTCAGTTCGTGGCGCAACTGGTCAATTAAATCGTAAAGCGCGACCTGACCATTGACGTCCACACCCTGCGTTGGCTCATCCAGTACCAGCAACTGGGGGCTGCTGAGCAGCGCCCGGGCAAGTAACACGCGCTGGGTTTCCCCGCCGGACAGTTTTTGCAGTGGCGCGTCCACCAGGTGGCCCGCCTGGACACGTTTCAGCGCCGGAAGAATATCGGCTTTGCGCGTACCAGGGCGCAGGCGCAGGAAGCGGCTGACGGTCAGCGGCAGCGTGGCATCAAGATGTAATTTTTGCGGCACGTAGCCGATACGCAATTTTTCTTCACGCTTGATGACACCTTCATCAGGGGCTACCAGACCCAGCACCACGCGCACAAGGGTGGATTTACCCGCGCCGTTCGGACCGAGCAGCGTCAGAATTTTACCGGGCTTCAGATCCAGCGACACGTCAGAAAGGACGCGGCGCTGACCGAAAGAGACCGAAACATTTTCAAGAGAAACCAAAGTTGTCATGTCAATTTAAGCTTGCAGAAGTCAACGAATGTTATAATATCACATTTCACGCATTCATTACGATGATTAGTCGCATTATGTTACATAAAAATACGCTTCTTTTCGCAGCATTATCCGCTGCCCTTTGGGGCACAACAGCACAAGATGTTAACGCTGCCGTTGTCGCTTCGCTCAAACCGCTGGGATTCATTGCATCGGCCATTGCAGATGGGGTGACGGAAACCCAGGTTCTGCTGCCCGATGGGGCCTCTGAGCATGATTATTCCCTGCGTCCATCCGATGTAAAACGCTTACAAAACGCGGACTTAGTTGTCTGGATTGGGCCGGAGATGGAAGCCTTCATGCAGAAGTCTGCGAACCAGATCGCGGACACGAAAAAGGTCACCATTGCCGAACTTTCTGGCGTGAAACCGTTGCTCATGAAGGGGAGTGATGACGACGGTGACGAACACGAAGGTCATCATGCTCATGATGAAAAAGGTGACGGGGATCACCATCACGGCGAGTACAATATGCATCTTTGGCTCTCCCCAGAGATAGCGCGGCTTTCGGCGGTTGCAATCCATGACAAATTAGTGGAACTTATGCCGCAAAGTCGAGCCAAACTAGACGCCAACCTGAAAGATTTTGAGGCACAATTAGCCGCAACCGATAAGCAGGTGGGTAACGAGCTGGCACCGCTGAAAGGAAAAGGGTATTTCGTTTTTCATGACGCCTATGGCTATTACGAAAAACACTACGGCCTGACCCCGCGTGGGCATTTTACCGTCAACCCTGAAATTCAGCCTGGTGCGCAGCGTTTACATGAGATCAGAACACAGTTGGTTGAGCAAAAAGCGTCCTGCGTTTTTGCTGAGCCACAGTTCAGGCCAGCGGTCGTAGAAGCCGTGGCCAGGGGAACATCCGTGCGCATGGGAACCCTTGACCCGCTAGGAACGAACATCCAGTTGAGTAAAGCGAGCTATTCGCAGTTCCTCACTCAACTGGCGAACCAGTATGCGAGCTGCCTGAAAGGAGATTAACGAGGAAGTGAATACGTGCAACAGATAGCCCGCTCTGTCGCCCTGGCATTTAACAATCTGCCCCGACCCCATCGCGTTATGCTGGGGTCGCTTACAGTTCTCACCTTAGCGGTCGCCGTCTGGCGGCCCTATGTTTACCACCCGAGTTCTGCCCCTATCATCAAAACCATCGAGCTTGAGAAGAACGAAATCCGTTCTCTGCTGCCGGAGGCCAGTGAGCCTATCGACCAGGCGGCTCAGGAAGATGAAGCCATTCCGCAGGATGAGCTGGACGATAAAACCGAGAATGAAGCCGGGATCCATGAATATGCGGTCTCCACTGGCGATACGCTGAGCAGCGTACTGAACCAGTACGGCATTGACATGGGGAATATCAGCCAGCTGGCTGCCGCAGATAAAGACCTGCGTAACCTGAAAATTGGCCAGCAGCTCTCGTGGACGTTAACGCCAGAGGGCGATCTGCAGCGCCTGACCTGGGAAATGTCCCGTCGCGAAACGCGCACCTACGACCGTACTGCAAACGGTTTCAAGATGACCAGCGAGTTGCAGAAGGGCGACTGGGTTAACAGCGTGATGAAAGGGACCGTAGGCGCAAGCTTTGTCTCCAGCGCGCGCGATGCGGGCCTGACCAGCGCTGAAATCAGCTCGGTTATCAAAGCCATGCAGTGGCAGATGGATTTCCGTAAGCTGAAAAAAGGTGATGAGTTCTCCGTACTGATGTCCCGCGAAATGCTGGACGGTAAGCGTGAGCAGAGCCAACTGGTGGGTGTACGTTTGCGCTCTGATGGCAAAGATTACTACGCCATTCGCGCCGAAGACGGCAAATTCTATGACCGCAGCGGTACCGGGCTTGCGAAAGGCTTCCTGCGCTTCCCAACGGCGAAACAGTTCCGCATCTCATCCAACTTCAACCCGCGTCGTCTGAACCCGGTCACCGGGCGTGTGGCGCCGCACCGTGGCGTGGACTTCGCCATGCCACAGGGCACACCGGTGCTGGCGGTGGGAGATGGTGAAGTGGTTGTCGCCAAACGCAGCGGGGCTGCCGGGTACTATGTTGCGGTCCGTCATGGTCGCACTTATACCACCCGCTATATGCACCTGCGCAAGCTGCTGGTGAAACCAGGCCAGAAAGTGAAACGTGGCGACCGTATCGCCCTCTCAGGCAATACCGGACGTTCTACAGGGCCACACCTGCATTATGAAGTGTGGATCAACCAGCAGGCGGTAAACCCGCTGACGGCGAAACTGCCGCGCACCGAAGGGCTGACGGGTAAAGATCGTAAAGATTACCTGGCGCAGGTGAAAGAGGTTGTGCCGCAACTGCGTTTCGACTAAACCCTTCCGTTTTGTCTAAAGCCGGCGTCAGTAAGCGCCGGCTTTTTCTTTTGTGCGTGGGGCGCTGCCTCGCTACACTATCGTCATTATATTTTGCGTCACCAGACCCTGGAACCAGCATGGAAACCAAAAAAAACAATATTGAGTTCATTCCTGAGTTTGAAAAATCCTTTCGCCACCCGCGTAACTGGGGCGCCTGGCTTGGCGTTTACGCGTTTGCTGGCATTGCCATGTTACCTGCCTCTGTGCGCGATCCCGTTCTGGGTAAAATTGGCCGTCTTGCAGGACGAATGGGCAAAAGTGCCCGCCGTCGCGCGCAAATCAATCTCTTCTACTGCTTCCCGGAAAAGAGCGATGCCGAGCGCGAAGCGATTATTGATGACATGTATACCACCGCGCCACAGGCCATGGCGATGATGGCAGAGCTGGCGCTAAAAGGGCCAGAAAAGGTCCTCAAGCGTGTTGACTGGAAAGGGCTGGAGATCATTGACGAGATGCGCCGCAACGATGAAAAAGTGATTTTTCTCGTTCCGCACGGCTGGGGAGTGGATATCCCGGCCATGCTGATGGCATCTCAGGGCCAGAAGATGGCGGCCATGTTCCATAACCAGGGTAATAAAGTCTTTGATTTCGTCTGGAACACCGTGCGTCGTCGTTTTGGTGGACGCCTGCACGCCCGTAACGATGGTATCAAGCCGTTTATTCAGTCCGTGCGACAGGGGTACTGGGGTTATTATCTGCCGGATCAGGATCACGGTCCTGAGCACAGCGAGTTTGTCGATTTCTTTGCCACCTACAAGGCGACACTTCCGGCGATTGGCCGTCTGATGAAAGTCTGCCGCGCCCGGGTTATTCCGCTGTTCCCGGTCTACGATGGCAACACGCACCGTCTGAGCATTGAGGTTCGCCCGCCGATGGACGACTTACTGACCGCGGACGATAACACCATCGCGCGTCGCATGAACGAAGAGGTGGAGGTGTTGGTGGGACCGCATCTTGAGCAATACACGTGGATCCTGAAGTTGCTCAAAACGCGTAAGCCTGGCGAGAAAGAGCCGTATCAGCGCAAAGAACTTTACCCAAAGAAATAAAACCCCTCACGCTGACCCTCTCCCCGTGGGGGAGAGGGAAACATCTGTTTATTATTCGACGGTTAATACGCGAGTGGTGTTGGTTGAGCCGATGGTGCTCATGACATCACCCTGGGTCACGATGACAATATCACCGGATACCAGGTAGCCTTTGTCGCGCAGCAGATTAACGGCATCGTGCGCCGCTGCCACACCGTCATTGGTGCTGTCGAAGTAAACCGGGGTTACGCCGCGGTACAGCGCCGTCAGGTTCAGCGTGCGCTCGTGGCGGGACATCGCGAAGATCGGCAGACCGGAGCTGATACGGGACGTCATTAGCGCGGTACGGCCTGATTCGGTCATGGTGATGATCGCCGTGACGCCCTTCAGATGGTTAGCCGCATACATGGCGGACATCGCAATCGCTTCTTCCACGTTGTCGAACTGCACGTCCAGACGGTGTTTAGAGACGTTGATGCTTGGGATCTTCTCCGCGCCCAGACAGACGCGCGCCATCGCGGCAACGGTCTCTGCCGGGTACTGACCGGCTGCGGTTTCAGCGGAAAGCATGACCGCATCGGTACCGTCCAGCACGGCGTTAGCCACGTCCATCACCTCTGCACGGGTCGGCATTGGGTTGGTGATCATGGATTCCATCATCTGGGTTGCGGTGATCACCGCGCGGTTCAACTGACGCGCGCGACGGATCAGCGCTTTCTGGATGCCGACCAGTTCCGGGTCGCCAATTTCCACACCCAGATCGCCACGGGCAACCATCACCACGTCAGACGCCAGAATCACGTCGTCCATGGCATCCTGATCGCAAACGGCTTCCGCACGTTCAACTTTTGCTACGATTTTCGCGTCGCAGCCAGCATCACGCGCCAGACGACGGGCATAGTTCAGGTCTTCGCCGCAGCGCGGGAAGGAGACGGCCAGATAGTCCACGCCGATCAGCGCCGCGGTAACGATATCCGCTTTGTCTTTATCGGTCAGCGCTTCGGCAGACAGGCCACCGCCGAGCTTGTTAATGCCTTTGTTGTTAGAGAGTGGGCCGCCGACGGTGACTTCGGTGAACACCTTCATCCCCTGAACTTCCAGCACTTTCAGCTGAACACGACCGTCGTCGAGCAGCAGGATATCGCCAGGCACAACGTCAGCCGGCAGACCTTTATAGTCGATACCCACTTTCTCTTTATCGCCTTCACCTTTACCCAGGTTGGCATCAAGCAGGAATTTATCGCCG
This sequence comes from Enterobacter cloacae complex sp. IR5384, assembly GCF_049237265.1. Taxonomy (NCBI): domain Bacteria; kingdom Pseudomonadati; phylum Pseudomonadota; class Gammaproteobacteria; order Enterobacterales; family Enterobacteriaceae; genus Enterobacter; species Enterobacter cloacae complex sp. IR5384. The sequence goes on from NZ_JBMKHJ010000038.1 coordinate 13,742, forward strand.
ATATTGAGGAAAACTTTGCCTTCTTTGAAGGTCGAGACACGAATTTTTGGACCCTGCAGGTCACCGAGGATAGCAACATGGCGGCCCAGTTTAGCCGCGATCTCACGCACTTTGTCGGCACGTAATTTATGGTCTTCTGGCGTACCGTGAGAGAAGTTCATACGCACCACGTTGGCACCCGCGGCGATAATCTTTTCGAGGTTATTATCGCGATCGGTGGCCGGGCCTAAGGTGGTGACGATCTTGGTTCTGCGAAGCCTTCTGGACATGTAATACTCCGTTGACTGAAACAACTTTGGTGTTGCGTGAAGATTGAATCGGCCTTCATCTGCTGCAAAGCAACCGCGAGGGGACCGAATGCCGTAAATCGTTACATCGTAATTATTCGTTACGTCTTAGTTATCTACTATCAGGGAACATCGCTCTTTATAAGCAATTCTTTATCAAAACGCGATTCCTTGAGCGCTTCCTTGACACGCTTCAAGTTATCTCTGAATTTAGCGCCGCGGCGTAAGGTAAAACCGGTTGCCAGGACGTCAATCACCGTCAGCTGCGCCAGACGGGAGACCATTGGCATATAGATATCCGTATCTTCCGGAACGTCCAGAGTAATGGCGAGAGTGGCTTCTCTAGCCAGCGGCGTGCCTGCCGTCGTGAGGGCGATAACCATGGCATCGTTTTCACGCGCCAGCTGCGCCAGCTCAACCTGACTTTTGGTGCGCCCGGTATGGGAAATCAGGACCACCACGTCATCCTCGCTACAATTCATACAGCTCATGCGTTGCAACACGATGTCATCGGAATAAATGACCGGGACGTTAAAGCGGAAGAATTTATTCATGGCGTCATGCGCCACGGCCGCCGACGAACCGAGTCCGAAGAATGCAATTCGCTTGGCCTGGGTCAGCAAATCGACCGCCCGGTTAACGGAACTCATATCCAGCGACTGACGCACATGGTCAAGCGTGGCCATGGCCGATTCAAATATTTTCGCCGTGTATGCATCAACGCTGTCGTCTTCATCCACATTGCGATTAACATAGGGCGTACCATTTGCCAGACTTTGTGCCAGATGCAGTTTAAAATCAGGAAAGCCACGCGTTTCCAGGCTCCGGCAGAACCGATTCACCGTCGGCTCGCTGACGCCTGCATCCTGTGCCAGAGCGGCGATGCTTGAATGAATCGCCTGAGCAGGCGAGGCGAGAATAACTTCAGCCACTTTTCGCTCGGATTTGCTAAGGTGTTCCAGTTGAAACTGGATTTTTTCCAGCATGTTCATGTTAACAGGACGCTCATGGGTGTAAACGATTTCATCCATAGATGAAATTGAGATTCGATTTAGCCGATATTACCCTCGTGGCTTCCATAAAGGGTAACAGTCGACAAGATAATGTTGTTGTTTTTTTTCATTACTTGATCGGTGTCGGGTTTTACTGTGACCGTGTTGCGCAAAGAATCGACGCTTGTTGCGTCATCAGGCCAGCGTAATCCTCTTAAGGGTGAAAAATCGCCGTATCGCACGCGACGTTAAGCGCTAATGGTTTCGGGAATGACGTAAAAGCAGTACAGTGCATTGTAATAAAATTACAACGATACCTGGCAGAAGCACCAGGTGATCCAACTGAGGAGAATGACATGGCGGTAACGCAAACAGCCCAGGCATGTGACCTGGTCATTTTCGGCGCGAAAGGCGATCTTGCACGCCGAAAATTGCTGCCTTCCCTGTATCAACTGGAGAAAGCGGGCCAACTTCATCCGGATACCCGTATCCTGGGTGTAGGGCGCGCCGACTGGGACAAGGACGCATACACCAAAGTCGTGCGTGAAGCGCTCGAAACTTTCATGAAAGAGAAAATTGATGAAAGTTTGTGGGATACCCTGAGCGGACGTCTCGATTTCTGCAATCTGGATGTGAACGACGTGAGCGCGTTTAACCGTCTGGGTGAGATGCTGGATCAGAAAAACCGGGTCACCATTAACTATTTCGCCATGCCACCAAGCACCTTCGGTGCCATATGTAAAGGTCTGGGCGAAGCGAATCTGAACGCCAAACCTGCGCGTGTGGTAATGGAAAAACCGCTGGGTACCTCACTGTCTACCTCCCGCGAAATCAACGACCAGGTGGGCGAATACTTCGAAGAGTGCCAGGTCTACCGCATCGACCACTATCTGGGCAAAGAGACGGTACTGAACCTGCTGGCGCTGCGTTTTGCCAACTCCCTGTTTGTGAACAACTGGGACAACCGCACCATCGACCACGTGGAAATCACCGTGGCCGAAGAGGTGGGTATCGAAGGCCGCTGGGGTTACTTTGACCAGGCCGGTCAGATGCGTGACATGATCCAGAACCACCTGCTGCAGGTACTCTGCATGATTGCCATGTCTCCGCCATCAGACCTGACCGCTGACAGCATCCGCGACGCGAAGGTGAAAGTGCTGAAGTCACTGCGTCGTATCGACCGTTCTAACGTGCGCGAGAAGACGGTGCGTGGTCAGTACACATCCGGCTTTGCGCAGGGCAAAAAAGTCCCTGGTTATCTGGAAGAAGAGGGCGCGAACAAGTCCAGCAACACTGAGACGTTCGTGGCGATCCGCGTGGATATCGATGACTGGCGTTGGGCGGGTGTGCCGTTCTACCTGCGTACCGGTAAACGTCTGCCAGCCAAATGCTCTGAAGTTGTCGTTTACTTCAAAAACCCTGAACTGAACCTGTTCAAAGAGTCGTGGCAGGAGCTGCCGCAGAACAAACTGACTATCCGTCTGCAGCCGGATGAAGGTGTGGATATCCAGATCCTGAACAAAGTGCCGGGGCTGGATCACAAACATAACCTGCAGACCACCAAACTGGATCTGAGCTACTCCGAGACCTTCAATCAAACGCACCTGGCGGATGCTTACGAGCGCCTGCTGCTGGAAACCATGCGCGGTATCCAGGCGCTGTTTGTGCGTCGCGACGAAGTGGAAGAGGCGTGGAAATGGGTCGACTCCATCACCGAAGCCTGGGCTGCCGATCAGGATCCGCCAAAACCGTATCAGGCGGGCACCTGGGGACCTGTCGCCTCCGTGGCGATGATCACCCGTGATGGCCGCTCCTGGAACGAGTTTGAGTAAGATAATCCTCTAGCCCGAAGGTGTTATTTTACCGGTAACATGATCTAACACAGCTAGTGGCACAATTTTTATACTTTTAAGCTCCGCGTGGATTCACCCGCGGGGCTTTTTTTATTACACTGCCGGAAGCGATTTTGCCCCTGAGCTCCGGACAGCAAGCGTTTCAGCGTTGTTAACAACTGCCAGCGACTTTGTAAACTCCCGAGCCCGGACAGATAAATTAGAGGAGCTTTTATGAATCCGACATTGTTACGCGTAACACAACGCATTATCGAGCGCTCGAAAGAGACCCGTTCGGCCTACCTCGCCCGCATTGAACAGGCTAAGACCAATACCGTACATCGCTCGCAGCTGGCCTGCGGTAATCTGGCGCACGGTTTCGCCGCCTGTCAGCCTGAAGACAAAGCCTCATTAAAGAGCATGCTGCGTAACAATATCGCCATCATTACCTCCTATAACGACATGCTCTCCGCGCATCAGCCGTACGAAGTGTACCCGGACATCATCCGTAAAGCGCTGCACAGCGTGAATGCGGTGGGCCAGGTGGCGGGGGGCGTGCCGGCCATGTGTGACGGTGTGACCCAGGGACAGGACGGGATGGAGCTGTCGCTGCTGAGCCGCGAAGTCATTGCCATGTCTGCAGCGGTCGGTCTGTCTCATAATATGTTCGATGGCGCGCTGTACCTCGGCGTGTGCGACAAGATTGTCCCGGGGCTCGCCATGGCGGCGCTGTCGTTTGGTCATCTTCCGGCCATTTTTGTGCCGTCAGGTCCAATGGCCAGCGGTTTGCCAAACAAAGAAAAAGTGCGTATCCGCCAGCTGTATGCCGAAGGTAAAGCAGACCGCCAGGCGCTGCTGGAAGCGGAAGCCGCCTCTTACCATGCGCCGGGTACCTGTACCTTCTACGGTACGGCCAACACCAACCAGATGGTGGTGGAATTTATGGGGATGCAGCTTCCGGGTTCCTCCTTCATTCAACCCGATGCGCCGCTGCGCAAGGCTCTGACCGAAGCCGCCGCCCGTCAGGTGACGCGTCTGACCGGGAACGGCAACGAGTGGATGCCGCTGGGTAAAATGGTCGACGAGAAAGTGATCGTTAACGGCATCGTGGCCCTGCTGGCAACGGGGGGCTCAACCAACCACACCATGCACCTTGTGGCAATGGCACGTGCGGCTGGCATCCTGATCAACTGGGATGATTTCTCCGACATCTCTTCCGTGGTGCCGCTGATGGCGCGCCTGTATCCGAACGGTCCGGCAGACATTAACCACTTCCAGGCCGCCGGTGGCGTACCGGTGTTGATGCGTGAGCTGCTCAAGGGCGGTCTGCTGCACGAAGACGTGAACACGGTGGCGGGTTATGGTCTGCATCGCTATACCCTTGAGCCGTGGCTGAACAACGGTGAGCTGGACTGGCGTGATGGGGCGAGCGCCTCTCTTGATCCGCAGGTCATTGCTACCTTCGAACAGCCGTTCTCACGCCACGGCGGCACGAAAGTGCTGAGCGGCAACCTGGGACGCGCGGTGATGAAAACCTCTGCCGTGCCGGAAGAGAACCAGGTGATTGAAGCCCCGGCAGTGGTCTTTGAGAGCCAGCATGATGTTTTACCTGCCTTTGATGCGGGCCTTCTCGACAAGGATTGCGTGGTGGTGGTGCGTCATCAGGGACCCAAAGCGAACGGGATGCCAGAATTACATAAACTTATGCCACCACTTGGTGTATTATTGGACCGCCGTTTCAAAATTGCACTGGTCACCGATGGACGCCTCTCGGGTGCCTCAGGTAAAGTGCCTTCAGCCATCCACGTAACGCCTGAAGCGTATGATGGTGGTTTGCTGGCTAAGGTGCGTGACGGCGACATCATCCGCGTCAATGGCCAGACAGGTGAGTTAACCCTGCTGGTGGACGAAGCCGAGCTGGCGGCCCGTCAGCCGCATATTCCAGACCTGAGCGCATCGCGCGTAGGAACCGGACGCGAAATGTTTGGCGCGCTGCGTGAGAAACTCTCCGGGGCGGAGCAGGGCGCAACCTGTATTACGTTTTAAGACGACTTGATTTTATCGATCTGGCGAGAGAAAACTCTGATGAAAAACTGGAAAACAAGTGCAGAAGCAATCCTGACCACTGGGCCCGTTGTGCCGGTTATCGTGGTGAACAAACTGGAGCACGCGGTACCGATGGCGAAAGCGCTGGTTGCGGGTGGCGTTCGCGTTCTGGAAGTGACCCTGCGTACCGCCTGCGCGATGGACGCGATTCGCGCAATCGCTAAAGAAGTGCCGGATGCCATCATTGGTGCGGGTACCGTTACGAACGCAAAACAGCTGGCTGAAGTGACTGAAGCGGGCGCGCAGTTTGCCATCAGCCCGGGTCTGACCGAGCCGCTGTTAAAAGCGGCAACCGAGGGCACCATCCCGCTGATCCCCGGGATCAGCACCGTTTCTGAACTGATGCTGGGCATGGACTACGGTCTGAAAGAGTTCAAATTCTTCCCGGCAGAAGCCAACGGCGGCACCAAAGCGCTGCAGGCGATTGCGGGTCCCTTCTCTCAGGTGCGCTTCTGCCCGACGGGCGGCATCTCTCCGGCCAACTACCGTGATTACCTGGCGCTGAAGAGCGTGCTGTGCATCGGCGGCTCCTGGCTGGTACCGGCGGATGCCCTGGAAGCAGGCGACTGGGATCGCATCACCAGACTGGCTCGCGAAGCGGTTGAAGGCGCGAAGCAGTAAGCACCTGCATCATGAAAAACGGGCCATCAGGCCCGTTTTTTTTATCCGTTAACGCTAACCGCGGCAGCGGCAGCTTTCGCCCTTGCCACGGCATCATCCACGCTATTGCCAGTGGCCAATGCCACGCCCAGTCGACGCGTACCGTCGATCTCCGGTTTCCCGAACAGGCGAACCTGCAGACCTGCCCCAACCGCGCCTTCAACGTTGTCAAAGGTGACGTTCTGGCTGGTCAGTTGCGGGAGGATCACCGCCGAGGCGGCCGGACCATACTGGCGAATACCGCCAACCGGCAGGCCGAGGAACGCGCGCACGTGCAGGGCGAACTCGGAGAGATCCTGGGAAATCAGGGTCACCATCCCCGTATCGTGCGGGCGAGGGGACACTTCGCTGAAAATCACCTCATCACCGCAGACAAACAGTTCCACGCCGAACAGGCCGTAACCGCCCAGCGCCAGCACCGTTTTACGGGCGATCTCCTGCGCGCGCGCCAGCGCCAGGGCACTCATATGCTGCGGCTGCCAGGATTCACGGTAATCGCCATCCTCCTGACGGTGTCCAATCGGATCGCAGAAATGGACGCCATCAACGGCACTGACGGTCAGGAGGGTAATTTCGAAATCAAACTTCACCACGCCTTCAACAATCACGCGACCGGCTCCGGCGCGACCGCCCTGTTGGGCATAATCCCATGCCTTGTCCAGCGTGCTGCTGTCGCGGATGAAGCTCTGCCCTTTACCGGAGGAGCTCATCACCGGCTTAATGATGCACGGATAGCCAATCTCCTCAACGGCCTGCAGGAAAGCAGCTTTATCGCCGGCAAAACGATAGCCAGAGGTGGGTAATCCCAGCTCTTCCGCCGCCAGGCGACGAATGCCTTCGCGATTCATGGTCAGCTTCGCGGCCTTTGCACAGGGCACCACGCGCTGGCCTTCCTGTTCAAGGGCAAGCAGCGTATCGGTGGCGATGGCTTCGATTTCCGGTACGACAAAATCCGGTTTCTCACGCGTAATCAGCTCGCGCAGGGCATCTCCATCCAGCATGTTAATCACATAAGAACGGTGGGCAACGTGCATGGCGGGTGCATCGGCGTACCGGTCAACGGCAATGACTTCCACGCCTAAACGCTGACACTCAATGGCGACCTCTTTGCCCAGTTCACCCGATCCCAACAGCATTACACGCGTCGCCGCAGGTCGCAGCGCGGTTCCTAAACGAGTCATAACAATCCCCCTGAAAAAGTTGCGCGCAGTATAAACGAAAACGTTTGCGTGTGTCTTGATCGGGGCCCGTGCGCGGGGAAGAAATTTGCGCTTCTTTAGCCCCGCCAGACATTTCCTGACGCCTGCTCGCTTACGCTGTGGAACATGTACACCGTTAAGTGAGGGAAACCATGTCTGGCTGGTTAAATCAATTGCAATCACTGTTAGGGCAGAAAACATCGCCATCCGGCGAGCAGGGGCTAAGCAAACTGCTGGTCCCCGGGGCGCTCGGCGGGCTGGCGGGCCTGCTGGTGGCGAATAAATCCTCGCGCAAGTTGCTGGCAAAATATGGCACCGGCGCGTTACTGGCCGGTGGCGGAGCCATTGCGGGCACGGTTCTGTGGAACAAATACAAGGACAGAGTACGAACCGCACATAGCGATGAACCCGATTATGGTCAGCACACGTCACCGTTGGATCTGCGCACTGAACGGCTGATCCTTGCGCTGGTTTTTGCCGCGAAAAGTGACGGGCATATCGACGATAAAGAACGGTCGGCGATTGAGCAGCAGCTGCGGGAGGCCGGTGTGGAAGAGCAGGGCAGAACGCTGGTGGCCCAGGCCATCGAACAGCCGCTGGATCCGCAGCGCCTTGCGCAAAGCGTAAAGAATGAGGAGGAGGCGCTTGAACTCTATTTCTTAAGCTGTGCCGCCATTGATATTGACCACTTTATGGAGCGCAGCTACCTCAATGCCCTCGGCGACGCGTTGAAGATTCCTCAGGACGTGCGCGACGGCATTGAGAAGGATATCAGGGAGCAAAAACAGGCGTTAGCGGGTTAACTGTCACCGTCGCGGTCATGTTTCGCTTGCATCATGCGCGTGTTTTGCCAACCTTATAGGGTGTAAAACTCAAAAGAAACATGACATGCCACCAAAAGCCCGACGTACTCCTTATGCGATCACCACGCATGGCGATACGCGCATTGACAATTATTACTGGCTTCGGGACGATTCGCGTTCCCGGCCAGAGGTGCTCGACTATTTGCACGCGGAAAATGACTATGGCCGCAAGGTCATGGCCAGCCAGCAGGCGCTTCAGGATCAGTTGCTGAATGAAATGGTGCAGCGTATTCCCCAGCGCGATGTCTCCGCACCCTGGACCAAAAACGGCTATCGTTATCGCCATATCTACGAGCCCGGTAACGAATATCCCATCTACCAGCGTCAGTCGGTGTTAAGCGCCGAGTGGGATGAATGGGATATTTTGCTGGATGCCAACCAGCGTGCTGCCCACAGCGAGTTTTATACGCTGGGCGGCATGTCGGTCTCGCCCGATAACGCCATTATGGCGCTGGCGGAAGATTACCTCTCCCGGCGTCAGTACGGCCTGCGTTTTCGCAATCTGGAAACCGGTAACTGGTACCCGGAGATGATTGCGAACGTTTCGCCGGATTTTGTCTGGGCGAATGATTCTGAAACCGTCTACTACGTGAAGAAACATGCCTCCACGCTGCTGCCTTATCAGGTATGGCGTCATACCGTCGGCACCAGTGCGGATGATGACGAGCTGGTCTACGAAGAGAAAGATGAAACGTTCTATGTCAGTCTGCATAAAACGTCGTCACGCCACTATGTGATTATCTTCCTCGCCAGCGCAACCACCTCTGAAGTTCTGCTCCTTGATGCCGAGCTGCCTGATGCGCAGCCGCTCTGCTTCCTGCCGCGTCGTAAAGATCATGAGTACAGCCTGGATCACTTCCAGCACAGCTTTTACCTGCGCTCTAACCGCGAGGGCAAAAACTTTGGCCTCTATAAAACCAAAGTACGCGATGAACGGAAATGGGAAGTGCTCATTCCTGCGCGGGAACAGGTGATGCTCGAAGGATTTACCCTCTTTACCGACTGGCTGGTGGTGGAAGAGCGCCAGCGGGGGCTGACCAGCCTGCGGCAAATTAACCGCAAAACGCGGGAGGTCATCGGGATTGCGTTTGACGATCCGGCCTATGTTACGTGGATTGGGTTTAATCCCGAGCCGGAATCGTCCCGCTTGCGCTATGGCTACTCGTCAATGACCACGCCGGATACGCTGTTTGAGCTGGACATGGAGACCGGACAACGTCAGGTGCTTAAGCAGTCTGAGGTAAAAGGGTTTGATTCCGATAACTACCGAAGCGAACACCTGTGGGTCACCGCCCGGGATGGCGTTGAGGTGCCCGTCTCGCTCGTCTATCACAAGGCGCATTTCCAGAAAGGGAAAAACCCGATCCTGGTCTACGGGTATGGATCCTACGGCTCAAGCATGGATGCCGATTTCAGCAGCAGCAGATTAAGCCTGCTCGATCGTGGCTTTGTTTTCGCCATCGCCCACGTGCGCGGTGGCGGCGAGCTGGGCCAGCACTGGTACGAAGACGGGAAATTCCTGAAGAAGAAAAACACCTTTAACGACTACCTCGACGTCTGCGATGCGCTAATAGAGCAGGGTTATGGCGATCCGCAGCTCTGCTTTGGCATGGGCGGCAGTGCGGGAGGGCTGCTGATGGGGGCGGCCATTAACCAGCGTCCTGACCGCTTCAAAGGGGTCATCGCGCAGGTTCCGTTTGTCGACGTGGTAACCACGATGCTGGATGAGTCTATTCCGCTGACGACCGGTGAGTTTGAAGAGTGGGGGAATCCTCAGGACGAGATCTATTACCGCTACATGAAAGAGTACAGCCCGTACGATAACGTGGAAGCTAAAGCCTATCCGCACATGCTGGTGACCACCGGTCTGCACGATTCACAGGTGCAATACTGGGAGCCCGCAAAGTGGGTGGCGAAGCTGCGGGAGCTGAAAACCGATAATAACCTGCTGCTACTCTGTACCGACATGGACTCCGGACACGGCGGGAAATCGGGACGATTCAAATCGTATGAAGGGGTCGCGCTGGAGTATGCCTTTTTGATTGGCCTGGCGCAGGAAACGCTGCCAGGCCGTGCCGGAAGTTAAGCTTCGCCCAGATAGTGCTTGAGCGTTAAGCGAAGCTCCGGGCTCATTTTGTCGAGGTTGTTATACAGCCAGCGCAGGTAGCCCGGATCTTTATCGGCGATATCGGACACCGCTTTGCCGCGGTATTTGCCAAAGGTGAAAGTGGTCAGCAGCGCCGGTCGCCCGGTGATCGTCGCCATATCATCTGGCGTCCAGCCAGAGGTATTCATAATGTCTATGAGTAGCGCCGCGGTGATATAGCAGTCGTACAGGGCGCGGTGATGATGCAGCCCCTCGGGCGTTCTGACGCTGAGCTTACGCGATTTATACAGCGCCATATTGCTGTATTTGATCCCCGGCCACAGTCGACGCGCCAGCTTCATGGTGCAAATCCATTCGCCGGGCATCTCGGGCAGTACCCGGCGGTCAAAGCTGGCGTTGTGCGCGACATACCACGGGCTGCCGTAATAGTGCGGAATGACCTCTTCAATCCAGGGTTTATCCGCCACCATCGATTCTGTAATGCGATGAATGGCCATCGCTTGCGGGCTAATCGGGCGGTCGGGACGCACCAGATGGCTCATGGGATTGACGATTTTACCGTCAATGACGTCAACAGACGCCACTTCCACTATTCCGCCCTGAAGATCGCAAGTTTCGGTATCGATGACGCGCAGCATTTAACGCTCCTGAGCTAAAACGCTTAGCCTAAAGGAATGATATCGCCTTGCCAACCCTGTCGGCCCAGAGATCCGGTCAATAATAGTTCGCCCTTATCCGCACGGACAATCAGCTGGCCTTTTTCATCCCACAGCGCGCTACCGCCACGGGCGTTCGCCATTAACACGGCAATGGCATACCTGTGCGCGAAGCGCTGCAACGTGTTGATGGACTGGCGCCAGCGGGTATCGCCCACCGACTGACAGCTGGTGAACAGCGTCGCCTGCGGATCCAGATTGGGGGAATCGGCATGCGTATCAACAATCGTCAGCTGTTTATCTCCCGGCACCAGGCTGGCTCCGCTTCCCTGGGGGTAGCGCAGGATGCTGTGCCGGGACGGCGAAAACAGGGCGAGGCCCTTTACGCGCTGACCATTCAGATCAAGGGGCAGACCAGCAATGATGGTGATCCGGTAACGCTTTGCGGCAGCCAGCAAGGGGGCCAGCTGTGCGTCATCGGGTGGGGGAGGTAGGTCCGTCCTTCCCGATCCTGTTAACGAGAGTTCAGGAAAGACCAGGAGATCGCACCGCTGTTGTGCCGCTTCCGCAACGAAACGGAGATGGTGCGCTACGTGGTCATTTACACTGTGATGCTGCCCGGCATACTGGGCGGCGGCAATATTCCATTGTGACATCGTGACTTCCTTATACACAGAGTCGCAGGATTTAAGAATACACCTAAACTAATCAGGGTTTTCTTATCCTGGCATATTCCGCGTAAGGAAGTGTAACGAGTCGTTAAGCTTATTTAACTTTAGGTTCGTACGGCAAACGAGAGAGATTGACCGACGCGAGTCGGTGCGCAATCAAACGCTCGCGGAACCAGTCACGCAGATGGGCGGGTTGCTCACGTTCCACCACCTCAGCCACGATTGGCATGTTGTAACGCTCTTTAAACGCGACACCTGCGGCAGCGAGATCGACATTCACTTTATCCATCTCGTCCTGAGGAAGGGCAGCCAGATTGATCTTCATTACCTTCTCCTTTTTATGCGGCGGCAACGTTACCGCGATTGCACGATGATGACAAGCGGAGGTGGGATGATCCTCGACTCGATTATTATACAGCGTTATTCTTTAGCATACAGGCATAACAAAAAGGAATGATTGCGATGGGTTTATCCGCTGCCCGCGCGGTATGCGCGCTGGCTTTTCTCTTCTCTTCCGTTACAGCGACCCCGGTGCTGGCGCATGCGCACCTCCAGCAACAAATCCCGGCAGCCGATAGCCAGGTAACGGCTCCTCAGGCGCTTACCCTGAATTTTTCCGAAGGCATTGAACCCGGATTCAGCGGTGTCGTGGTGAAGGATGCACAGGGGAACGTGGTTAAAACCGGTGATATACAGCGTGACGAGCAGAATAAGGCCCAGTTTAATGTTCCGCTGGAGCAGACGCTGGTGACCGGCACGTACCAGGTTGACTGGCATGTGGTCTCGGTAGATGGTCACAAAACCAAAGGCAGCTATCGCTTCAGCGTGAAATAATATGCTGGCCTTCATCTACGTGGGGTTGCGCTTTATCCATTTCGGCGCGCTGATGCTGATTTTTGGTAATGCGCTGTATAGCGTCTGGTTCGCGCCGTCTTCTTTGTACCGTCTGATGTCCTGTCGTTTTCAGGTGCAGCAGCAGATTGCGGCGCTGGTCAGTCTGACGTCAGCCATGCTGATGTTCATGATCCAGGCGGGGCTCATGGGCAACGGCTGGGGAGACGTGTTTAACCCGAACGTCTGGCAGAGCGTGCTGGCAACGCAGTTTGGTAGCGTGTGGCTGTGGCAAATTATCCTGGGCGTAATTGCGGCCTGTGTCGCCTGGCTTGCGCCTCAGAAAGGATCGCGACTCTTGCTGCTCGCCATGGGGCAATTTGTCCTGCTGGCAGGCGTAGGACATGCGGCAATGAACGACGGTGCAGCGGGGGCGTTGCAGCGTATCAATCACGCTCTGCATCTGCTCTGTGCCGCCACCTGGGTTGGCGGCCTCCTGCCGCTGCTGTATTGCATGCATCTGGCGAAAGGGCGCTGGCGGGTTGCGGCAATTTACACCATGATGCGCTTCTCTCGCGTGGGGCATTATGCCGTAGCGGGGGTAGTGCTTACCGGCGCGATCAATGGGCTCTTTATTCTGGGCATTACGGTGCCCTGGCAGACGGGCTACGTGCAACTATTGTTGTTCAAATGTGCGCTGGTGGCATTGATGGTGGTAATTGCGCTGGTGAATCGGTATTTTCTGGTGCCACGGTTTGGTGCCCACATCGGGCGCGAACAACAGATTTTTATCAGGATGACACAGGCAGAGGTGGTGCTGGGGGCGTTGGTGCTGGCAACGGTCAGCCTGTTCGCGACCTGGGAACCCTTTTAACAAGGTTAAAAAGCATATGAAAAAGACAGTACTTTCTCTCTTATTGTTGGCCTGCACGGGTAGCGCGCTGGCGGCACCGCAGGTTATTACCGTCAGCCGTTTTGAAGTGGGTAAGGATAAATGGGCGTTCAATCGTGAAGAGGTGATGCTGACCTGCCGTCCGGGTCATGCGCTGTATGCCATCAACCCAAGCACGCTGGTGCAATACCCGTTAAACGACGCGGCCGAACAGCAGGTCGCCAGCGGTAAGAGCAGCGGACAGCCCATCAGCGTTATCCAGATTGACGACCCGTCCAGCCCAGGGCAGAAAATGAGCCTGGCGCCGTTTATCGAACGCGCTGACAAGCTCTGCTAGCTTTCGGTTTCCAGTAAAAAAAAACCGCAGTGGCTTGCGAAAGCACTGCGGTTTTTCATATTTATTGATGTTTTGACGCTTTTTTTCCGGCCGCTTTAGCTGTGGACTGGAAAACCTGGCGTCGTCATCTATTCTTAAAAGGCAAGGCGACTTAGCCTGCATTAATGCCAACTTTTAGCGCACGGCTCTCTCCCAAGAGCCATTTCCCTGGACCGAATACAGGAATCGTATTCGGTCTCTTTTTATCTGATTGAAAGTAACGACAAAATCCACTTATCGACTCTCTCAGAAGGGACAGTTCCAGTGAACCGCCTTCAACCATACCACACTACGGCAGGCGGAAGTCCAGCCCTTTTTGACGGTTTTGTTAAATTTTTGTATGTGGTTGGCAAAAGCAAGACGCAGGGTTAAAAGCGGGCGTTAATGGCCGTTTTAATTTCATCAAGCAGCTCAAAGCGGCGGCGATATTCTGCCCGTTTCTTACTGGCAATCTCGTCCAGGGATTTGCGCGCCATCTCAAGTGGCAACTGCCAGCAGAAGGTCGAGCGTTTCTTACCGTCCAGGGTTTCCCAAAACTCATCGTAGCTGGCGTGGAAATGACGGCCTTTGCTCAGGCGATAACGCAACGCGCGGAAAACATGGCCCTCATCACTGACGGCATAGATGGCGCGGATGTTTGACTGTGCGACCAGCTGGAAAATCACTTCCATCAGTACGCGTTTTGGGAACAGACCGTGGCAGGCGCGGGTAGCCTGTTTTATCACATCGCGCGTGACGCCACGGCGAGGCCCCTGAAGACCGCCGATCACCAGTACCCGTTGTCCCGCGCTGTGCGCAACAGTGAAGGTCAGGCTTGCGAGCAAGGTATTCTCGTCATCGCGCAGCCACAGTGTGCTTTCACCTTCGCGCTCGGCTTTGTGAGCGGAGGAGGCGTTGACGGTATAGAGCACCTCATTTTTAGCCCTGAACTGCACGACAGGTTGCTCCTGAGGGCTGGTCAGCGCATGGGCGAGTAAGGGGTCTTTCAGACCATCAATCCAGTGGTAGTGGCTGACGATCGCGTCAGCACGGTCGCCGGCATTCAGGCTGCGCATCAAGTACTGCCGGTGGGTTTTACTGGGTAACGTGATTTGCGCGGCCAGCAGCCGATCGAAGTCATCCCGGCCAGAGAGTGCCTCAAGCATGCGTCGGGTAGAAGACCAGAACAGAAGCGAGCGTAACAGGAATTTCAGCCGATACTCACGCTTTTTCCAGATGGGGCCCGGAACGCATCTTCCGTTGACCAGGTCGGAAATAATATGTGTACGATGCGGATAGAGCACATCGTTATGCAGGTGAGTATTGGACACGTTGAAACCTCTCTTTTATTTAGCGCTTATTTTAAAGGCCCGATAAAAAGGGATTAATAGCGCGGGAAGGTTTATTTCCGTTTGGTTTAGCGTTTGTTTGGCTTTGTGATGCCCGGCGCTGATATTTGCATTTTCTGATGCGGCTATACTTATTCAGGGAGGCCTTATGTATCAGCGAATCGATGGTGGAAAGTGGCGTCACGTCTGGGTTGTGAGCGATATACACGGTTGCTATCAGTGGCTGTTGGACGAACTGAAACGCCGCCGTTTTAATCCTTATGAGGATTTGCTGATCTCCGTTGGGGATTTGATTGATCGTGGCCCTGACAGCGTTAAGTGCCTGCAACTGATCAATGAAAAATGGTTTCGCGCAGTCCGGGGGAACCATGAGCAAATGGCAATCGACAGCGTGGAAAATAACGACTTTGCGCTCTGGTTGATGAATGGTGGAAGCTGGTTTTCGCAGCTTGGTGATTCGCAACAGCAGCAGGCGCTGACCCTGTTAGAAGCGTGCCGACAGTTGCCGCTGATTATTGAGATAACCTGCACAAACGGCCTGAATGTTATTGCTCATGCTGACTATCCGGCAGCGGAATATCGCTGGCAGCAGCCGGTGAGCGCTGAGCGGGTGCTGTGGGATCGGGATCGGCTAATGGGGTTTATGGCAGGAAAAGGGCAGGGAATTCGCGGAGCGGATCACTTCTGGTTTGGTCATACGCCGCTGGATAAGCGATATGATTTTGACAACCTGCACTACATTGATACCGGCGCGGTGTTTGACGGCTATTTCACGCTGGCGCAGCTGCAGTAATAAATAACCCGCCTTCGGGCGGGTTCTCTCTGGTCAGGCAAGACGCATGACCCAGGCATCGGTTTTACTATCGTAATGCTCGCGGTAAAGGACGGAATGTTCGCCATCAAGGATTGCCGGAACGCTGGTGTCGGCATCCCAGGCATCCAGTTGCATACACAAATCCGGGTCGGATTTGCAGGGAATACTTAACGTTCGTTCGCCCTGTGTTTCGCCGCGCAATTCTGCGTCGTCGATTTCAAAAGCGCCAATTCGCACGCTGGTTTTCGTCATAATGCTCTCCGGGTGTGTTGTCAAAATCTGGTATGACCAGTACAGCCATCCATTTTTGATCGTAGACAAGGAGAGCAAAATCGCCAGTAAAAAAGTGCGCTTTTTTTAGTCGGCGCGATCGTTACCGGTAAACAGGCGACCATCGCGCACCAGTTCGCGTGGATAGCTGTTTTTCAGACGCGAACCCACTTTCTTTGCCAGTCCCAGCGGGTATCCCTGGTACGTCACCACAACGTCATCCTGAGAAGGGGCCGTTTCCGGATAGACATCGCGCCCCCGGTACCACTCTTCAGCTTCCTGATGCGTCAACGCGAAGGTGTTAGCCGTGCCGGCAAGGGCAATGACCGCCTCGTGCTGCCAGCGATAGCCCTTGTTATGCACTTCCGCCAGGCGGATCCCGATTCGGGAAAAACGAACTTTGCCGATAAGCGGTTCGATGTTCGCCGGGAAAAGCCAAATCTCTTTATCGCGCTGCCAGAGGTGAAGATCGTCATTCCAGTTCAGTCCGGCTATGCGGGCTGCGGTGGTGACCTGCTCTGCTTCACGGCTCTTCAGCGGTGTGAAGGGGAAATTACCGACCTTAAATGTTGGCGCGGGCAGTGGTGTGATGGCGGCAGTTTTACGCAGACGGGCGACAAAAAAACCTTCGCAGTCATAAATCTGCGGGAATACGTGGAGGAAACCTTCCGGGGTGATGGCGTCTTCAGCCGAGGCAAATAAGTCATTCAGTGGCAGAAACTCAACCGCATCGGGGTATTGCGCTTTCAGCCACAGGCAGACGTCTTCGTTTTCATCACGGTTTAACGTGCAGGTGGAATAAACCAGCGTACCGCCTGGACGAAGGGCATGAAACGCGCTGTCGATCAGTTCGCGCTGCGTTGCGGCAATGTCGAGGTTGCTTTCAACTGACCAGTTTTTTAGCGCATCGGGATCTTTGCGTACCACGCCTTCACCGGAGCAGGGAGCGTCCAGCAGTATGGCGTCAAACGCTTCCGGCAGGGCGGCGCCAAACACGCGTCCGTCGAAATGCGTCAGGGCAACATTCTGAATGCCGCAGCGGCTGATGTTGGCATGCAGCACCTTCACGCGGCTGGCTGAAAACTCATTGGCGAGAATGGCCCCGCGGTTAGCCATGCGGGCGGCAATCTGCGTGGTTTTTGAACCGGGGGCGGCAGCCACATCCATGACCCGTTCAGGCGCGTTGCCATCGGCAAACAGCGCTGCAACCGGCAGCATTGAGCTGGCTTCCTGAATATAAAACAGACCGCTCAAATGCTCGGCGGTACTGCCCAGCGGCAGTGACGCCTCGTCCTCCCGTTCGATCCAGAAACCCTCTTCACACCACGGAACGGGCGTGAGCTGCCAGTGGTAAGGTGATACCAGCGCAAGGAAATCCGCGACGCTGATTTTCAGCGTGTTGACGCGAATACTCCGGCGTAACGGTCGCTGACAGGCGGCGATAAAATCGTCTAACGAGAGGTGAGAAGGAAGCGCCTCGCGCATCTGCGCCAGGAATTGTTCAGGAAGATATACGGAGTTTTGAGCCACGGGCACACCACAGGGAAAAGTTCAGGTGCGCAGTGTAACATAAAGGCTCCGGCGCGTTGACACCGGAGCCCTGAGATTAACGCGGCAGGGCGGTTCCCCACTCACGCCACTCTTTAGGTTCGCTTTCAAGCAGCAGGAAGTGTTTGCCCGGCTGTGCTTTCGGCGCCAGCGGTGTACCCGGCGGCGTGGCGAAAGCAATACCGCCGCGAATAAACTGGTTGAACGTACCGGTTTTCACCACGCCACCCGTCAGGCCGAAGTCCAGCGAATAGCCGGAGGCCAGCCAGAACACCGAGTTATTCCGTACCAGATGCTGGTAACGATCGCTGATGCGTAACGCCACCATCACGCGGTCGGAGAGCGTGCCGAGCGTCAGGCCGGTCACCGTTCCCACTTCAATACCGCGGAACAGAACTGGCGTGCCGATGCTAAGCGAGCCGGCTTCCGGTACCTCCACCACAATGCTCAGACCATCAAGATAGCGCGAGTCGGTGATGGTGGCTTCCTGCAGTTCAAAATCACGACGCGCGTTACCACGGCCAGGCTCGACGTTGATATACGGCTGCAGGATGGTGTCGAGATGCTCAACGCCCGCGGCCGAGATTTGCGGCGTCACCACGGAGAAACGCGTGCCTGAACGGGCGAACGTCTGCACATATTCCGGATAAAGCACTGCGGTGGCCTGCACTTCATTGCGGGCGGTGATCAGCGTCAGCTTCTGGATCTGTCCGATATCAATGCCCAGGTAGCGGATGGGCATTCCTTCCGCCAGCTTCCCGGCATCAAAGGCGTGCAGGGTAATCTGCCCGCCAACCGCACGTGCAGCGGTTTCAGACGGGAAGAGGATACGCTTGTCACCCTTGCGCATATTGCCGCCCGCGCCGGGCAGATTATCGAAGCTGATCGCCCCGCGCAGCGCGCGAGAGAGCGGGGAGGCCTGCACGGTCAGCCCGCTACCGTTAAGCTGAACTTTTGCGCCACCTTCCGCCCAGAAGACGCTGTTCGGGGTAAGCAGTTTGCGATACTCTGGCTTGATGTGCAGTTCAATATCAAAGGCGTCTGCACGAGGGCGAACGGTAATGACCTCCCCAACTTCAAATTTGCGATACAGCACGACCGAGCCTGCCTGAACGTCCGGCAGCGTTTCCGCACTCAGCGTCAGCGTGGTGGTCGGCAGATCGCTCATGCTGTTTTCAATCGCTTTATCCAGATTGGCATACAGCGGATAGCTGTCGTGGACAGGACCTTTGCTGCCCGGCAGGATGCGGATCCCGCCGTTTACCCACTCGCTCGCACTGGCTCCGAGGAATTCAACGCCGTCCAGCCCGACCTTCACGTCAACGCGGCTGTTAACCACAAATTTGCTGTCGCCATGCACCAGATTGCTGTATTGCGGATCGATTGCGGCGGAGAAGCTCACACCGTTTTCCGACAGCGACCGCTCCAGCACCTGACCTACCTGTACACCGTGTAAGATCAGCGGCTGACCGGCTTCGATACCGTAACTTTCCGGCGCGTTCAGCGTTATTGTCACCACGCCGGGTTTTTGCAGCAGGGCTTTATCCGCCGGGGCAACCACAAAGGTGTTGCTGGGCTGGCCTTCGCCGGGGATCAACTCGAAGGTACTGCCTGTCAGGAGGCTGCTGATGCTGGCATCACTCAGGGACAGTTTCGGGCTGCGCATTTCGATACGCGTTTTCTCGCGCAGAAGATCTACCACGCTTGGGTCAACCGTCATCTCCCCGGTTACGGAACCGCCCGGATTGAGCGTCATTTTGGTGAGCTGACCGACCTCCAGCCCCTGATACATCAGTGGCGTAGAACCGGCTTTTAACCCTTTGGCATCGGGCAGGGCAAGTTTGACGATCACGCCACGCTGGCTGTGCGCCAGGTCGGCATACAGACCGAACGTGTCATCTGCGGCGGCAGGGCTGGAATTTTCCGGGGAGTCAAAGGCAATGGCACCATTGACCAGCGCGGCCAGACTTTCAAGCTTCACTTTCGCACCGCTGAGACTTAGGTCAGCGTCCACGCCGGAAACGTTCCAGAAACGGCTGCCTTTTTTCACCAGATTGGTAAAGCGACGCTCGATTAACACATCGATAGTCACCCCCTGCTTGTTGGGGTTGATGGCGTAATCGTACACCCGGCCCACCGGGATTTTACGGAAGTACACCAGCGAGCCGCTGTTGAGTGACCCTAAGTCCGGCGCCTGCAGGTGGATCATCAGATCCCCGTTATTGAGACGATATTTGGGCTGCGTATCAAGCGCCACAAAGTGATCCTGTGGCTCACCTTTACCCGGCATCATACCGATATAGTTCCCGCCAACCAGCGCATCCAGACCGGACACCCCGGCCAGAGAGGCCTTTGGCGTGACCAGCCAGAACTGTGTTTCGCTGCGCAGCGCATCCTGCATATCGGATTTGATGCTGGCCCGCACCTGAATCTTATTCAGCCCTTTTCCAAGGGAGATGTCCTGGACGGTACCGACTTCCACCCCCTGGAAACGCACCGGGGTACGTCCGGCCACAATGCCGTCGGCAGACTGGAAATCAATGGTGATGGTACTTCCGCGATCTTCATAGCTCGTCCAGATAAGCCAGCCTGCAATCATCAGGGCGATGACAGGCAGCAACCAGAATGGCGAAATGCGGCGTTTTGTTTTAATTCTCGCTTCAGTCGGCGAAGCGGGGGTTTCCTGACTCATGTGCATCCCAAAGTAAGCGGCTATCCAGCCATTCCACAGCAAGAATAGTCAATATCACCGCAGAGCCGAAATAAAAAGCTGCGGGTCCCATTGTAAAAGCAAGTAGCTGGTCGCGGTTAATCAGCGACATCATCAACGAAATCACGAACAGATCCAACATCGACCAGCGGCCAATCCAGGTAACGAAGCGCAGGAGCAGGATACGGGTACGTAAGCCTTGCTCACATTTAAAGTGAATGCTGATGAGCAGGGTAAACATCACCACCACTTTGGTAAACGGCACCAGAATACTGGCGATAAACACAATTGCCGCCACGCCAATATTACTGTGCGCAAGGGAGATAATGCCCGAGAGGATGGTATCCTCCTGCCGCCCGCCATTCACGTAAATAATCGATATCGGCAACATGTTGGCAGGAAGCAGGAATATCAACGAGGCGATGAGGGCGGCCCAGCATTTTTGCAGGCTGTTGTTGCGCCGCAGTCGCAAGGGAATATGGCAGCGTGGGCAGCGGCCGCGCGCATCGGGCAGCCCGGTGTAGTGGCAGCCCAGACAGACCCGGAGATTCTCGTCCGGGCGCGTGGCGGGGCGCTGCGGGTAAAATCGCTCCCAGAGCTGCTCAACGTTGAGATGGATCAGCGTCAGGATACTGAGCAATACCAGACAGATAAAAGCAAAGAGGCCGACGCCCGGTTGCAGAAACGCGTAGTCCTGCACTTTTATGGAGGCCACGCCAACGCCCACCAGATAGATATCCAGCATCACCCACTCTTTGAGTTTATCGAGCATCAGCAACACCGGACGCAGGTTCATGCCGAGAATATTACCGAACCAGAGATACGCAATGGCGGCGACCAGCACCAGCGGTGCACCAACGGTGCAGAAAAGCACCATGGCTGCAGTCACCGGATCGCCCTGGCGCGTCATCTGCCAGATCCCCTGTAGCACGTTGGCATCAATGCGCACGCCGAGCAGGTAGAGCTTCAGCAGCGGCTCGCTCCAGGCAAAGGGCATCAACAGCAGCATGGTGACCGCCATGGCGGCGAGACGGGTTAATGACCAGTCGCGGCCGTCACGAATTTTGGCGTCGCAGCAGGGACAAAAGGCGCTTTGATGCGATTTCATCTTCGGCAACATAAAAAGCGTATCGCACTGGGGGCAACGCTGATAATGTGCACGAGGCAAAGCTGCGCTTACCGTATGGACAGTTATCTTTTTTGTCGGCGTGATTTTGGTTGTTTTTAAGGCCATCAGTTGCGCACAAATAGGTATTGTTGAAAGTTATAATAACTCATGAATGGATTCATCTTGAGCATGAGCGCATTTAATGCTTATTTTAATAGGCTATGCGGTAATTTTGTAAGACAACTAAGTGATTGAAGAATGAACAAAACAGAATTCTACGCGGATCTGAACCGCGATTTTAAGGCATTGATGGCGGGTGAAACCAGCTTCTTAGCCACTCTGGCAAATACTAGCGCATTGCTGTTTGAACGTCTCTCTGACGTGAACTGGGCCGGTTTTTATCTTCTGGAAGGTGAAACGCTGGTGCTGGGGCCGTTTCAGGGCAAACTGGCCTGCGTGCGCATTCCGGTAGGCCGGGGTGTCTGCGGCACGGCAGTCGCCGAGAATCAGGTACAGCGTGTGGAGGATGTGCATGCGTTTGACGGGCACATTGCCTGTGATGCCGCCAGTAATTCTGAAATCGTGCTGCCGCTGGTGGTAAAAAATCAGATTATTGGCGTTCTGGACATCGACAGTACGGTCTTCAGTCGCTTTACAATCGAGGACGAACAGGGGCTGCGCGAGCTGGTGGCGAATCTGGAAAACGTTCTTGCAGCAACCGATTATCAAAAATTCTTTGCGAGCGTCGCAGGATAATCAACGGATAACGTAGCATTTACTGATAGCGTCATTATAATGACGCCTGTTCATGCCTGCGCTTGTTGGCAACGTCCGTTGTAATCAGGAAATTTCATGGAAAATCAACCTAAGTTGAATAGCAGTAAAGAAGTTATCGCATTTCTGGCCGAGCGTTTCCCACAGTGCTTCAGCGCTGAAGGCGAAGCTCGTCCCCTGAAAGTCGGTATTTTTCAGGATCTGGTAGCACGCGTTGAGGGGGAAATGAACCTCAGCAAAACTCAGCTGCGTTCCGCCTTACGTCTTTATACTTCGAGCTGGCGCTACCTGTACGGTATCAAACCGGGCGCGACTCGCGTGGATCTTGACGGCAACCCATGTGGTGAGCTGGACGAGCAGCACGTCGAGCATGCGCGTAAGCAGCTTGAAGAAGCCAAAGCACGCGTTCAGGCACAACGTGCAGAACAGCAGGCGAAAAAACGTGAAGCCGCTGCGGCAAACGGCCAGGAAGAAGCGCCTCGTCGTGAGCGTAAACCGCGTCCTGCACCGCGTCGCACCGAAAATAACGATCGCAAACCGCGTGCTGACAAACCAGCAGCTAAAGCCCCGCGCGCGCCTCGTGAAGAGCAGCGCCACACTCCGGTTTCAGACATCAACGCCCTGAGCGTCGGTCAGGCACTGAAGGTAAAAGCGGGTAACAATGCAATGGACGCCACCGTTATGGAAATCACCAAAGATGGCGTTCGTGTACAGCTGACTTCTGGTATGTCAATGATTGTACGCGCAGAACACTTGTTGTTCTGAAACGGAGGCCAAGCCTGGCATGAACACTTTTTTTAAGCTCACCGCGCTGGCGGGCCTGTTTGCCATAACAGGCCATGCTTTCGCAGTGGACGATATTACGCGTGTTGATCAAATTCCGGTTCTCAAGGAAGAGACGCAGCACGCGACGGTGAGCGAGCGTGTGACGTCACGCTTCACCCGTTCGCACTATCGTCAGTTCGATCTCGATCAGGCCTTTTCGGCCAAAATCTTCGACCGCTATCTGAACTTGCTGGATTACAGCCATAACGTACTGCTCGCCAGCGATGTCGAGCAGTTCGCCAAACGTAAATCCGACGTCGGTGATGAGCTGCGTTCCGGCAAGCTGGATCTGTTCTACGATCTGTATAATCTGGCACAAAAGCGCCGCTTTGAACGTTATCAATATGCGCTGAAAGTGCTGGAACGTCCGATGGACTTCACCGGCAACGACACCTTTAATCTGGACCGCAGCAAAGCGCCCTGGCCGAAAGACGAAGCCGAGTTGAACGCCCTGTGGGACAGCAAAGTGAAGTACGACGAACTGAGTCTCAAGCTCACTGGCAAAGATGAGAAAGAGATCCGTGACACGCTGACGCGCCGTTACAAGTTTGCCATTCGTCGTCTGGCACAAACCAACAGCGAAGATGTTTTCTCGCTGGCAATGACTGCCTTTGCCCACGAAATCGACCCGCATACGAACTATCTCTCCCCGCGTAACACCGAACAGTTCAATACCGAAATGAGCCTGTCTCTGGAAGGTATCGGCGCGGTGCTGCAGATGGACGACGATTACACGGTGATCAACTCCATGGTTGCGGGTGGCCCGGCATCAAAAAGCAAAGCGATAAGCGTAGGCGATCGCATTGTCGGTGTAGGCCAAACCGGGCAGAACATGGTTGATGTCATCGGCTGGCGTCTGGACGATGTGGTTGCGCTGATCAAAGGTCCGAAAGGCAGCAAAGTTCGTCTTGAAATTCTGCCTGCCGGGAAAGGCACCAAAACCCGTATCGTAACCCTGACCCGCGAGCGTATTCGTCTTGAAGACCGCGCGGTGAAAATGTCGGTGAAAACCGTTGGTAAAGAGAAGGTGGGTGTACTTGATATCCCTGGCTTCTACGTAGGGCTGACCGATGACGTAAAAGTGCAGCTGCAGAAGCTTGAGAAGCAGAACGTCAGCAGCGTGATCATCGATCTGCGCAGCAACGGCGGTGGTGCACTGACAGAAGCTGTCTCTCTGTCTGGCCTGTTTATCCCGTCTGGTCCGGTCGTGCAGGTGCGCGATAACAACGGTAAAGTGCGTGAAGATGCCGACAATGATGGCGTGGTTTACTACAAAGGCCCGCTGGTGGTGCTGGTCGATCGCTTCAGTGCGTCAGCGTCAGAAATCTTTGCCGCTGCAATGCAGGACTATGGTCGCGCGCTGATCGTGGGTGAGCCGACGTTCGGTAAAGGTACCGTGCAGCAGTATCGTTCCCTGAATCGTATTTACGATCAGATGCTGCGTCCGGAATGGCCTGCGCTGGGGTCTGTTCAGTACACCATTCAGAAATTCTATCGTGTGAACGGCGGCAGTACGCAGCGTAAGGGCGTGACGCCAGACATCATGATGCCGACAGGCACGGAAGAGACGGAAACCGGTGAGAAGTTTGAAGATAACGCGTTGCCGTGGGATAGCATCAATGCCGCGACTTACGTGAAAGCCGGTGATATGACCCAGTTTGGTCCGGAGCTACTGAAAGACCACAACGAACGCATCGCGAAAGATCCTGAATTCCAGTACATCATGAAGGACATTGCCCGCTTTAATGCCCTGAAAGAAAAACGGAATATTGTTTCTCTTAACTACGCTCAGCGTGAGAAAGAGAACAATGAGGATGACGCAACGCGTCTGGCGCGTATCAACGATCGCTTCAAACGTGAAGGTAAACCGTTGCTCAAGAAACTGGACGATCTGCCAAAAGATTACCAGGAGCCGGATCCGTACCTGGACGAGACGGTACATATCGCTCTTGACCTGGCGAAACTCGAAAAAGCCAGGCCCGCCGAGCAACCTGCTCCGGCAAAATAATCCCCAACAGGCACAAGAAATTGTGCCTGTTTCTTTTTGTTCTGCATCCTTCCGTCAGGCAGATTTCCAATTGTGTAAAGTTGTGTCTTTCTGGTGACTTACGCCCTTCGGATGCTTGAAAATAGCCACAATACCCATACGATGTGGGTAATCGCATAGTGCGTTTTGTTAAACTGAGGTTAAAAGAAAATTATGATGCGAATCGCGCTCTTCCTGCTCACCAACCTGGCGGTAATGGTGGTATTCGGGCTGGTGCTAAGCCTGACAGGAATTCAGTCGAGTAGCGTTCAGGGTCTGTTGATTATGGCGCTGCTGTTTGGTTTTGGTGGCTCTTTTATTTCACTTCTGATGTCGAAGTGGATGGCGCTGAAATCGGTAGGTGGTGAGGTCATTGAACAGCCGCGCAACGATATGGAGCAGTGGCTGATGAATACGGTGGCGCAGCAAGCTAAGCAGGCGGGGATCGCCATGCCGCAGGTTGCCATTTACCATGCGCCGGACATCAATGCCTTTGCTACGGGTGCCCGTCGCGATGCGTCGCTGGTTGCCGTAAGTACCGGGCTGCTGCAGAACATGAGCCGTGACGAAGCCGAAGCGGTTATCGCGCACGAAATCAGCCATATTGCGAACGGTGACATGGTAACCATGACGCTGATTCAGGGCGTGGTGAACACCTTTGTGATCTTTATTTCCCGTATTCTGGCGCAGATCGCCGCTGGCTTTATGGGTGGAAACCGCGATGAAGGTGAAGAGAGCAACGGTAACCCGCTGATCTACTTCGCGGTATCAATGGTTCTGGAACTGGTGTTCGGCATTCTGGCCAGCATCATCACCATGTGGTTCTCCCGTCACCGTGAATTCCATGCGGATGCCGGCTCTGCGAAACTGGTTGGTCGTGAGAAGATGATTGCTGCCCTGCAGCGTCTGAAAACCAGCTACGAGCCGCAGGAAGCAAACAGCATGATGGCATTCTGCATCAACGGTAAATCAAAATCGTTGAGCGAGCTGTTTATGTCTCACCCGCCGCTGGATAAACGTATTGAAGCGCTGCGCAGTGGGGAATACCTGAAGTAACGCTGAAGATGCAGTCTGAGCCGGGCGGAGGTAACTCCGCCCGGCTTTTTTTACGCCTGTACGCTGGGCTGCGTGACGCGCAGGCCGCTGACGATCGCGGCAAGTGTGGCAAGTGCGCCTGCGGTGAGGAGCGCAAGGTGATTACCATTCTGCCCGGCAAGGTTGAACATCAGGGCGACCAGTGCCGCACCGGTGCTTTGCCCCAGCAGGCGCGCGGTACCCAACATGCCACTGGCTCCTCCACTGCGGTGGCGCGGTGCGGAGGTGATAATGGTGTGGTTGTTCGGCGACTGGAACAGGCCAAAACCGGCACCGCAGAGGATCATGCGCCAGATAATATCCAGATCCGTAGGTTGCGAGGGAAGCAGCGCCAGCGCAAACAGACCCGCCGCCATGACTGCCAGCCCCAGCGCGCCCAGTAATCCGGCATGCACGCGCTCTATGAGATAACCTGCCAGCGGTGCCATCACCATCGTTGCCAGCGGCCATGGGGTCAGCAGCAGTCCAGTCTCCACTTCCGAACGTCCTATTACGCTCTGCAGGAAAAAGGGCAGAGAGACGAGGGCGAGCATCTGGGCGCAGAACGAACAGATGGAGGTGCATATTGAGAGCGAAAAAAGCGGAATACGCAGCAGATCCACCGGCAGTAACGGCACAGGTAAAGCGAGCTGACGGCGAACAAAGAAGTAGCCAATGATAAGCAGAGCAGCAACCTCTGCGACGGTCAGCAGGAGTGATTGACCCTGCGCAAAGCCGCTCAGGGCCGTAATCAACAGGCCAAAGGTCAGCGCATTCATCACCGCACTGGCGATATCAAAACGAGGCATGGTGCTTTTGGGGCCGTTCCCCGGCAGATAGCGCAGGGCAAAGAAAATGGCCACCATACCCAGCGGCACATTGATGGCGAACAACCATTGCCATGAGGCGACAGACAGTATAGCCGCCGCAATGGTGGGCCCGGCGGCCGAGGATACCGCCACAATAAAGGAGTTTATTCCCATTCCGCGCCCTAAATGGCGCTGAGGATAAATTAAGCGAATCAACGCGGTATTAACGCTCATCAACGCCGCGCCGCCAAAACCCTGCGCAATGCGGGCCAGCGTCAGCATATGCAGCGAATCAGAGAGGGCGCAGAACAGGGAGGTTAAGGTAAACACAACCAGACCGCACTGATACACCCGCCGGTAGCCGAACATATCACCCAGAAACGAGAACGAGAGCAGTGAGATCACGATCGCTATCTGATAAGCGTTAACAATCCAGATTGAGCTGGCGGGTGAGGCATGCAGATCGCTGGCAATGGTAGGCAGGGCAACATTGGCAATCGCGCCGTCGAGTACGGCCATTGAAATACCGATGATAATCGTAGCGATAGCGCCATACCGCTGGGGTAAAGGCAGGCCATCGGACAGTTTTTTTTCCATGTGGGATGAATAGCTCAGTGTGAAATTATTCTCAGGGTAACTATTTTAGCACTGTTACAACCGCTTTATGTCGCAGATTTGTAACGAAGTAAACGCGGATTGATTGCAGCAGGCATGACGGGAATTT
Source organism: Enterobacter cloacae complex sp. IR5384 (assembly GCF_049237265.1). NCBI lineage: Bacteria > Pseudomonadati > Pseudomonadota > Gammaproteobacteria > Enterobacterales > Enterobacteriaceae > Enterobacter > Enterobacter cloacae complex sp. IR5384. The sequence continues at coordinate 41,224 of NZ_JBMKHJ010000038.1, forward strand.
ATAATAAAAACCGGTTCTGATTTTTATAAAACACTCTCTATGAGGTGATGAATGGCAATTGCAGATTTGGATAAACAACCCGATTCTGTTTCTTCCGTGCTGAAGGTGTTTGGCATCCTGCAGGCGCTCGGAGAAGAGCGTGAAATTGGTATTACAGAATTGTCGCAGCGTGTGATGATGTCGAAAAGCACCGTTTATCGCTTTTTGCAAACCATGAAGTCACTGGGGTATGTCGCGCAGGAAGGCGAGTCTGAAAAATATTCTCTGACGCTGAAACTGTTCGAATTAGGTGCCCGTGCGCTGCAAAACGTTGACCTGGTGCGTAGTGCAGATATCCAGATGCGTGAGCTCTCTCGTCTGACCAAAGAAACCATTCACCTGGGTGCTCTGGATGAAGACAGCATTGTTTACATCCATAAAATTGACTCTATGTATAACCTGCGCATGTACTCTCGCATCGGGCGTCGCAATCCGTTATACAGCACGGCTATCGGCAAAGTTCTGCTGGCCTGGCGCGACCGTGAAGAAGTGAAGCAGATTCTGGATGGGGTGGAGTACAAACGCAGTACCCAGCGTACCATCACCAGTACGGACGAACTGCTGACGGTGCTTGATAAGGTACGTGAGCAGGGCTATGGCGAAGATAACGAAGAGCAGGAAGAAGGGCTGCGCTGCATTGGTGTGCCGGTATTTGACCGCTTTGGTGTGGTGATTGCGGGCTTGAGTATCTCCTTCCCGACGCTGCGCTTCTCAGAAGAGCGTCTGCATGAGTATGTTGCTATTCTTCATACCGCCGCGCGTAAGATTTCTGAGCAGATGGGCTATAACGCGTATCCGTTTTAACCCCTCTCAGCATAAAAAAACGCCGCAGACATTGCGGCGTTTTTTATCGGTCGTAAAAAAGGGTAATTAACCGTTATCAATGACGACGGAAGTTTTACGCAGGACCGGGCAGTTGGTTAACCCGATGATCCCGCTATCAGAATGCAGGTACTGGGCGGTGCTCATTCCCTGGGCGGTCAGGTATTTACACTGGATACCTAATCCAGCTGCGTTTTCGGTGCTCCCCACAAGCACGCCATATCCGGTTAATAAAAGGCCAATCCATACTACGGCCAGTGCAATAATTGTTCGAATGATTAAATGCATCATTGCCTCTTTATCTTTGTTGTCATGCCTCAAGACTAAACGGTTTACTCTATGAAACAAGTGCATGATTCTGAAAAGGGCTTACAGGCGTTACAGTTAGTCCTTGTTTAAGATAACCGTGATAACCTGTATGCAACAGGTGTTAAGACGGAGTGTGGAGTGAAAAAAATACGCTGGGTAATTCTGGTTATCGTGCTGATTGCATGCGTGGTGTTGTGGACGCAGACGATCAATGTGATGTGCGATCAGGATGTACAGTTTTTTAGCGGCGTTTGCGCAATCAATAAGTTTATTCCGTGGTAACAGGCATTTTTTCTTCAGGTGATTTCCTTCCTTCGCGCCAGTGGTAAAATGCGTGTTTTTATTGAGGTGGTGAAATGGGTGAGTTACTGAATTCAGGGCTGCTGAATATGGCATCCCCGATGGTTTCTGTCGTTGTTTTGCTGGTGGGACTTGTCATCTGGTTTTTCGTGAACCGTGCGAGCTCCCGGACGAACGAGCAGATCGAACTGCTGGAAGCGCTGCTCGATCAGCAAAAGCGTCAGAATGCGCTGTTACGCCGTCTGTGTGAGGCCAACGAACCGGAAGAGAAAGAGACGGCGAAAGAGGCTGCTGCGGAAGAGAGCGACGACAAAGACGACTTTATCCGTCTGGTGGCAGAGCGTTAATCTTTCTGACCTGGGAGGTGGTTGTGGTCTGGAAAAATCCCTGGTATGACGCCTCCCTGAAGCATCACACACCGAACGGTTTTCAGAATACCTGTCCCGTTGGGCATCAGCCCGGCGACCTTGAGCGCTGGCGTAAAGCGCGTAAAGAAGCCGGTTTGCCCAAACCTCCTGCGCTCGGTTATGACGACTTTATCCGCCAGTGGTGGCAGCCCGTGTCGCTTAATCAACCTCATGAAGATGGGGTATGGTGGCTGGGGCATGCGAGTATGCTGCTGCAAATGGACGGCAATACTCTTCTCACCGACCCGGTGTTTTCCCGACGCGCCTCTCCCGTACCGTTCCTGGGCCCCCTGCGCAGAACGCCTCCCGCTCTCTCAGTGGAACAACTCACGCAGCTTGATGCAGTGGTTATCTCCCACAATCATTACGATCACCTTGATGACGCGACCGTTCGCAGTATCCTGAAGCGCTTTCCCGATGTCAGTTTCTTCGTGCCGTTAGGACTTGCACAGTGGTTTCGCCGCCGGGGAGCAAGGCGCATCGTTGAGCTCGACTGGTGGCAGAGTATCACCTGGCAGGGGATAACCCTGACCGCCGTTCCGGCACAGCACTGGAGCATGCGAACATTCTGGAACCGCAATCGCTCTCTGTGGTGTGGCTGGGTCTTTGAGGGGCGACACCGCCGTTTCTGGTTTAGCGGCGATACGGGCTACTCTCCGGAGCTGCTTTTGATCCCGGAACGATTGGGCAAAATCGACGCCGCCGCGTTGCCCATTGGCGCCTATGCACCAAGATGGTTCATGGCGGTACACCATATGGATCCGCAATCTGCCGTCGCATTGCGGCAGCAGCTGGGAAGTCCCTTAGCCTTTCCCATTCACTGGGGCGTGTTTGAACTGGCGGATGAATCACTTGATGAACCAGTCAGAGAGTTAACTGACGCGCTTGTTAATTTAGCACCGGTTAATAATTCCTTCAGGATACTGAAAATTGGTGAATATTTATCCTTGTAAGCGAAGCGATGATTTGTTGCATATATTCTGCTATTAAAGCCACTATCTAATGTTTTATTTTTATCGAAACGTTTTGCTTGCCTTCTTTTGAGGCAGAGTCATAAAAATTTCATTATTTTGGTGCATAACATTTTTGACCTGCTCCCCGTTGATTAGTACACCCCGATGTTAGTAATGTCTTCATAAGCCACATGAGGACATCCCCATGAAGAAGCGTTTTTCCGACGAACAGATCATC
>NZ_JBMKHJ010000039.1:0-43512 GCF_049237265.1 Enterobacter cloacae complex sp. IR5384
GATGATCTGTTCGTCGGAAAAACGCTTCTTCATGGGGATGTCCTCATGTGGCTTATGAAGACATTACTAACATCGGGGTGTACTAATCAACGGGGAGCAGGTCAAGGAGGCCGAAGGTCTGATCAATGCGCTGGAGGTGCATCGTCGCGATTTGTGACGGGCTGGCGGGTACCGCGTTCAGAGCGTCGATGCGTTAATGGTTAGTGACTGGCTGGATCGTCTCTGAATGCCGCATGGTGGCATTCAGAAATTGAAAATGGAAAGATCTTTAATATCGGCGTGTGGATTGGCGTTTTTTACCGCTATCAAAAAAGCAGAGAAATTATGATTAAACATCGTTACGTTCGGGTAAAACTGCACCTGTTTTTCCCTTCCGTTTTCAACATAGCTTACTGACCAGATCCGACGATTATTGACCATCGTCGATCCCGGCTTAATGTTTACTATCCTGGCCAGTTCAACCTGAGTGGTTCTATCCTTCTGAATTTCATAAAAATATCGCTCATCATAAAAATAAACCTTGCGGGAAAAACAATCAAAAAACCACGGGTTAGTGGATATTTTCTTCTTGCCCTGGGCATCTGAAACGATGCGTTTTGGCTGGCGAAATGACCTCACTCCATTCCTTATCACCAGATATAACCCAATAACCGGCAGAGCCATTAATAAAACGCTGATTGCTTCCCGCATATTCACCAATCCCGTTGATCACAGTCATGAGCGAGTATAACGGGTTCGTTCCTGAGAACAACATCCCCCCTGTCAGGGAATAATGCGTGCCGCCCTGAGCTGTGCGAACAGGCTGAAAAACATCTCGTCGGTGGCCCGCATGGCGGTGAATCCGGCCCGACGCAGCTTGCTGCCATCGCCAAACATATCGTAATCCCAGCTAAACACGAAGTCGGCAAACTGTCCGTCGTTCAGCTGCAAAATATCGCTTTCCACCAGCCCGCGAGCTGCGGCGAGTTCATGCCATACCGTGCGGTAGTCCGTAAACAACTGCTGAAATGAGAGCCGGACCGGGGGTGCAAACTCCAGTCCAAACCAGTGTGCAATGCGTGGCCACAGCTCGCTCCAGCGCCAGATGTCACCGTTATTCACATTGAATGCCTGGTTCTCTGCTACCGGCGACGTGGCGGCCCACACGGTCGCCTCTGCCAGCAATTCACCGTCTGTATGATCAACAATGCTGTGCCAGGTCTGTTCGGCGCCGGGAAAACGCAGCGGTAAATTCAGCGCCTTACACAGCGATGCGTACAGCGCGATGCTCAGGGCAAGATTCATGGCGTTACCCGGCACCGTGCTGCCCACCACGCCCGGCCGGATGGCGCTCCAGTGCCACGCTTTTCCCCGCTGAAAATCGCTAAGCCACCTGAGCTGGGCCGCGTTAAACTCCGCGCCCGGTACGCCGGGATCGCTTTCACGTGCCGGGGTTTTGAACGGACCAAGATGCGCGCCGTAGACTTTGTAGCCCTGCATCAGGCTGACCGTCTCAAGGGGCGCCGTGTTTTCGAGGTTACTGACCAGATGGCGCAGCATGGTGACGTTCGGTTCAACCATCTCTGTCCAGTTCGCGGCATTGACCCAGGCGCTGTAAAACACATGAGTGATCCCGCTGAGCGATGACAGTGCCCGCGCGCTGTCCTGTGCATCCAGTAAATCAACATTAACCATCGCAATGCCTTCAGGGTGAGATACCGCCTGGCGGCTCAGGCCAATAACCTCCCACTGATTACGCAAAAGCGTTTTGACCAGCTGGTTGCCAACAATCCCGCTGGCGCCAGCGACCAGCGCGACCCTGTGTTGCTGCGTCTTATTCATGGTGTTTCTCCGAAAGGGGTGACAGACACAGTGTGATCTATTATTTTTTCCTGATATATCCCCCAAATCCGATGGCATTTATAAGCAGAATCACGAAATGAATAATAAGCTCAACGCTATTTCCACTTTTCTGCGCGTCGCCGAAGCCGGCTCCTTTTCCGCTGCCGCCCGCCTGGCCGGGATCAAGCAGTCCGCCGTCAGCCAGCAGATCGCCGCCCTTGAGGAAGAGCTCGGTGTGGTATTGCTGCATCGTACAACGCGCAGGATGAAGCTCACCGCGCAGGGTGAGCGTTACCGGCGGGATATGCAGCTTGTGCTGGAGGCCATGCAGGAAGCAGAGCGACGCCTGAACCCGGTTGAGCATCAATATCAGGGGGCCGTACATGTGCAGTTGCCGAGCGGCCTGGGCCAGATCGTGTTGCCGCGCCTGCTGACGCTACAGCGCATGAATCCTGAATTACATCTGCAGGTTTCGCTTGATGACCGCATCGCCGATCTGGTCACCGAAGGGGTGGATGTGGCGCTTCGGCTGAGCGCGGAGCCTCCGCAAACCCATGCCGCACGCGTACTGGCACGCATTGAAACGCCGCTCTTTGCCGCCCCGTCATTCCCGCCGGTAGAGTCCGTATACACGCTGGCGGCGCTTCCCCACGTGCGATTCAGCGGCATCCCGCCGGACGCCCCTTTGCGCCTGGTTTCTGATGACGAAACGATTGATATTGCAGTGAATACCGTTTTCCGCGCCAATACCAGCGACGCCCTGTTACAGGCGCTGGAGGCAGGCATGGGTATTGGCGGTATGCAACTACCGCTCGCGGCACGGGCGTTGCAAACCGGCACGCTGGTGCAGGTACTCCCCGCGTGGCGGTTACCCGACCGCTTTCTCTATGCGGTTTATCCGGACGCTCGCTTTATTCCACACAGGGTCAGAAGCGTTGTGGGGGTTATAGAACAGCTACTGCCTGAAATAATTAAGAAAAATTAAACATTCCAGAATGCATACTCGCCAGCGCGCCTTGTTGAACTAAAAATTTTCGACTTTCAACGAGTTCCGGAAAATTCCCCTCCCGTCTCTTGATCGTTCTGGTTAATCATGAATACTGTATATAAACACAGTAATATGAGTTAACCATTATGCAGTTGATCTCTCCTTTGGGGCCTGATGCCACGTTATTGCTTCCGTTGTTTATGGAGCGGGTGCCCTGTGGCTTCCCCAGCCCTGCTCAGGATTATGTCGAGGATAGCCTTGATCTGAACAAGCTGGTGATCAAACACCCCAGCGCGACCTATTTTGTCAGGGTGAGCGGTGATTCGATGATCGGCGCAGGCATCAGCCATGGTGACCTGCTGGTGGTTGACCGTTCGTTAAACGCCGTTCATGGCGATATTGTGATTGCGGCGGTCGCGGGCGAATTTACCGTGAAGGAGCTGCAAACGCATCCGCGTCTTCAGCTCATCCCCCATAATCCTGACTACGCACCGGTCGTTTTTGCCGCAGAAGACGAGCTGGAGATCTTCGGCGTTGTGACGTTTACCCTGAAAGCTAACCGCCATGTTCGCGCTCGTTGACGTAAACAGTTTTTACACCTCCTGCGAGACGGCGTTTCGGCCCGACCTTAAGGGGAAACCCGTGGTGGTCGTTTCAAACAACGACGGCTGTATCATTTCACGTTCAGCAGAAGCAAAAGCATTGGGGATCGGCATGGCCGGTCCCTACTTCAAGCTGAAGGATGAGCTGAGACGCCAGAAGGTACACGTCTTTAGCTCCAATTATGCGCTGTATGCGGATATGAGCCGCCGGGTGATGACCATTCTCGAAGAGATGGCCCCGAGAGTGGAGATCTACTCGATTGATGAAGCCTTTCTGGATCTGACGGGCGTCAGCCAGTGTATGTCTCTGGAGGCGTTCGGTCAGGCTATCCGCCAGCGCCTGTACAAAGAGACCGGCCTGCTGGTCGGGGTCGGTATCGCGCCCACCAAAACCTTAGCCAAGCTGGCTAACCATGCCGCCAAAACCTGGAAGAAAACCAACGGTGTGGTGGATTTATCGAATATCGATCGTCAGCGTAAACTGCTGTCACTGGTACCGGTCAGCGAAGTGTGGGGCGTCGGGCGCAGGATCAGCAAAAAACTGAATCTGATGGGGATTGAGACTGCCCTGCATCTGGCGGAATGTTCAAGCTGGGTGATCCGTAAACACTTTAATGTCGTGCTGGAAAGAACCGCCCGCGAGTTACGCGGTGAACCGTGTCTGGCGCTGGAAGAGTTTTCGCCAACAAAGCAACAAATCATCTGCAGCCGCTCCTTCGGCAGCCGTATCACCCGGTATGACGATATGCACCAGGCGATCTGCGCCTATGCCGAACGCGCCGCCGAGAAGCTGCGCGAAGAGAAACAGTTTTGCTGCTATATCAGCGTCTTTATTCGCACCAGCCCGCATGCAGAGGACGAGGTTTTTTATGGTAACCAGGCCTCCGGCAAGCTGACGATCCCCACCAACGATACGCGGGATATTATCAGGGTAGCTATCGAGTCATTAAACCGAATCTGGAAAGAGGGACATCGCTATATGAAAGCGGGCGTCATGCTCAGTGACTTTTTCAGTCAGGGCGTGGCGCAGCTTAGCCTGTTCGATGAACACCCACCGCGGCCAGACAGTACAGCCCTGATGCAGGTTATCGACCGCCTTAACCGTTCAGGCCGGGGGTCTGTGTGGTTTGCGGGCCAGGGGGCGGTGAAATCCTGGGCGATGAAGCGGGATATGCTGTCGCCCTGCTACACCACGCGCTATTCCGATCTGCCGATCGTTAAATAATCTATTACCGGTAACTAAGATACGCGCGATGGTTCAGTTTGTTGCGTCATTTTTATACGGGCCGATAGTTTTTGTTATTTTCGGCCAAGTTTTGTACACTTATGATAATAATGCCATATGGCATCTCTAAAAATAATTGAATAATGAGCTACACGTGTTTATATGTCCTGTCTTTACACATGGAGGAATAATTGGGCCACTCCACTTAATAGGCCCCCAACCCACTAAAACGCTTCCACGAGAAGTGGAACTATGTTCCGATGTCGCTATAACATCACCACCAGGCTGAACATCACCAATACTAACAGATCCCCATTTGCCATGATCCCAGCCTGTATGCGCATTGATACCCTCTAACGTAGGATGCCTGACTCCTGTACAACCGTGTCGGTTGTTAGGACCAAATGAATAGACTAGACGCTTGTAAACATCTGTCTTTATCGGTTGTGGGGCTACAGATCCACCGTGAAGTTTTGCACCATGGTGCGGAGCAACTATTCCAATAGGCGGAGCCAAACAAAAACGCGTATAGAAATACTTATATTCACAGTCTCCAGTAAGTAACCAACTACGAAAGTTCTGTGGCTGTATTTCATTTTCAACAGTGACCACAATTCCTGTATTATTACGATCGGAGCCAGCACCGATACCAACCTTCATAATTCTTGTTGTGCTTAGTGCAAAGGAATTAACGCTACCTGGAGAAGGAGCGTATATTAAAAAAGCCCCACCATTTGTAATCACATCCCATGCGAAAGCTAACTGTATAGCTCCAACCTTTTGCAATGGTGCAATCCATGTCCTATTCATTGCAGGGTATGTTTTACCCACCATAGTTGCGTAAGTACCAGCCCAGTGATCCGCATCCCAATGAGAAAGAATGATTGCAGGGTTATTAGTAAAACAAAATACCAAATTTTTGGGTGCTGTTTTTTGATTACCATAAACAGCCGCACCGAGATCAAAATACATTTCGGGGATTAAATATTCATTTAATAATGCATTAGCATTACCCTGCCCTACATCGTAGACTGCAAGATATTCTGCATTAACCATCTCAACATACTTTATAATTTCATTTTCATCAATTTTTGGCAGGTTTTTAAGTGAAAATGTTTTCGATAATTCTTTAGCTTTAGTTGAGGATACAAAAGTACCAGTACTGATTACAGGAAGGGGTGCCGAGTAGAGAGATTTATATATTAAAGCATTGCTTTCTCCAATTCCTACGACTTCCTCCAACTGCAATTCAACCCAACGACCTTCCGTTTTTGATAACAGCCTTTTCGGTAGTTTTACACGCTTCCCGCTTTGAATATTTTCTCCAAACCAAGGCCCCGTAGCTGATAAATTAACTTCCAACCTAAATAATGGCGCATCATTTAGCGGATTTATTTTATTGCTAAGCAATTTAGAGAAATTTTTTTTATGATTATCTAACCAATCAGCACCAATCAAATCAATTACCAAAGTAACATAGTCACTTTCATCTTGAAACAATATACTATCAACTCTTCCATATCCTCTTTGTGGAATTTCTATTCTACATTCTCTTTGGAAATGATCATTCATATAAAACCCTAATATGTTGAAAGTAAATTGAATAAACTACATTTTTAGCCAGCCAATTCCAGCATAATCCTTACCATACCATGCGAATCGTGAAGTATCTAAAATTAAAAAATAATTACATCTGGCACGTATCCGTCACCACAACCGCCACTGACTGCAGATAATGGAAACCTTTATTTTTGTCTCCTGACAGCAGAACATGAATCAGCCAAACACACGCAGAGTATAAACAAAGCCCGGCTCCCTCCGGGCTCTGTTTATACGTGGTTACACCAGCGCATTCAGCGTAGCCAGCGCGTCAGGCGGTAACACCAGCTCCCCTGCCGCGATGTTTTGCCGCAGATGCGCCACGGAAGAGGTTCCCGGGATCAGCAGAATGTTCGGAGAACGTTGCAGCAGCCAGGCCAGCGCAACCTGCATCGGTGTCGCCCCCAGGTCGTCCGCCACCGCCTGCAGCCCGGAAGATTGCAGCGGCGTAAAACCGCCCAGCGGGAAGAACGGCACATAAGCAATCGCCTGCTGCGCAAGCGAATCCACCAGCGCATCGTCACTACGGTTCACGATGTTGTACATGTTTTGCACACACACCACGGGCACCATCTTCTGCGCCTCGGCAACCTGCGTGGCGGTGACATTGCTCAGACCAATATGTCGCACCAGCCCTTGCTGCTGTAGCTCTGCCAGGGTGGACAGCGGTTCAGCGATCGAGCCTTCCGCCGGTCCGTGTGCGCTAAACATAATCCGCAGGTTCACCACGTCCAGCACATCCAGCTGCAGATTGCGCAGGTTGTCGTGTACCGCCTGGGTCAGCTCCTGGGCGGAAAAGGCCGGCAGCCAGGCGCCTTTATCATCGCGTCGCGCACCGATTTTGGTGACGAGGGTAAGATCGTCCCGGTACGGATGCAGCGCCTCGCGGATCAGCTGGTTAGTCACATGCGGACCATAAAAATCGCTGGTATCGATATGATTCACGCCCGCCGCCACGGCTTCCCGGAGCACCTCCAGCGCGGCATTTTTGTCCTTCGGTGGCCCAAAAACGCCCGGCCCGGCCAGCTGCATTGCGCCGTAACCCAGCCGTTTAACCGTGCGTGTGCCCAGCGCGTATGTCCCGCTTTTATCGATGCTGCTCATGTTCACCTTCCTCATAAAAAAGATCCGGATTTACAACAGGTTCCCGACCAGAACCCATAGTTAAGCGCGAGTTAAATTAAAGTTTAAATTTTAGACGACGATAGTATTTGTGTACCCCTGCACTTTCTTACGGACGACCGCTATGCTGAAAAATCTGCACGTGATTACCGGTATTATCTTTGCTCTCACCATATTCTGCCTGCTACAAGTTGTCACGGGAGGGTTGTTCTACTCTGCCGTCAGCAACGATCGCCATAACTTCCAGAACTCCGGGGTGCTTAATGCCCAGCAGGAGAGCCTGAGCGACAGCGTTAACACCCTCATCAAAACGCGCGTTACCGTGACGCGCGTGGCCATCCGCTATCTGAAAAATCAGCGCGATCCGGCGTCCCTTGAGGCGATCAACAAACTGCTTGGCACCGCGGGTAACTCTCTGGCTAAAGCAGAAGCCTATAACAAACAGTGGCAGGCCCTGCCGCAGGTTAACGGCCAGAGTGCGGCGCTAACCGACGAGATGCTGAAATCCTGGAACCAGATGCACGAAGTGATGCGTCTGTCGATTGAGTATCTGCGTGCCGACAACTATCAGGCCTATGGCGATCTGGATGCGCAGCAGGCACAGGACGATATGGAAGCGGTCTATAACCGCTGGCGTGCCGAAAACAACACGCTGCTGAAAGCCGCGGCCGAAGAGAACCAGAGCAGCTTTACCCAGATGCAATGGACGCTGGCGGCTATATTCCTGGCCGTTATCGCCGTGCTGGTGGTGATCTGGCAGGGGTTACAGCACCTGCTGTTAAAACCGCTGCAAACCATTATGAACCATATTCGTACCATTGCGGCGGGCGACCTGACGCAGGATATTACCCTCTCTGGCCGCAATGAGATGGGCCAGCTGGCGGCCGGTCTGCATGAGATGCAGCAATCTCTGGTCACCACGGTCAGCGCCGTACGCGGCAGTACCGACTCCATCTACACCGGCGCAGGCGAAATTGCCGCCGGGAGCAACGATCTTTCCGCCCGTACGGAAGAACAGGCCGCCTCGCTGGAAGAGACCGCAGCCAGCATGGAAGAGCTGACCGCCACGGTGAAACAGAACTCCGACAACGCCCGTCAGGCGACCCTGCTGGCGAAAAACGCGTCTGAGACAGCGGCGCGCGGCGGTCATGTGGTGGATAACGTTGTCCGCACGATGACGGAAATTGCCGACAGTTCGCAGCAAATTGCCCACATCACCGGCGTGATTGACAGCATTGCCTTCCAGACCAACATTCTGGCGCTGAATGCCGCGGTAGAAGCCGCACGCGCCGGGGAACAGGGCCGTGGCTTTGCGGTGGTCGCCGGGGAAGTTCGTACCCTGGCGAGCCGCAGCGCGCAGGCGGCAAAAGAGATCAAGGGCCTTATCGAGAACTCTGTCAGCCGCGTGAATACCGGCTCTGAGCAGGTCAGCGAAGCCGGTGCAACGATGAAGGAAATTGTGGCGGCGGTCACCCGCGTGACCGATATCATGGGCGAGATTTCATCTGCGTCCGATGAGCAGAGTCGCGGTATTGAACAGGTGAGCCTGGCCGTTTCGCAGATGGACAGCGTCACCCAGCAAAACGCCGCGCTGGTGCAGCAGTCCGCCACGGCGGCAGCGGCGCTGGAAGATCAGTCCGAACAGCTGCGCCAGGCGGTGGCGGCATTTCGTCTGAACGGTAAACAACAGGCCACCGCGCCCGGTACAACACATGTTAAAACACCACAGCTGTTGCGCCCGGCCACGGCAGGCACCGCCACCGACAGCAACTGGGAAACCTTCTGAGTTCAGCGCGGGCGAGCACCTCGCCCGCGCTAATCCCGTTAACGGCTGCGCTTGGCGTGCCGTTCCCAGTTCTCCTGTTTCGCGTCGTTGGATTTTCGCAGTGAAACATAACAGGCCCCGCTGCCGCCGTGATGCGGCAGCGCCACGCAGAAGGCCTGCACTTCCTCAAACTCTGTTAACCAGCGCGCCAGATAGCTACGTATCACGTTGGGATGAGCATTCTGTTCGCGCCCTTTTCCATGAATGATAATCAGATTGCGTAATCCGTCGCGTCCGGCCTGGCGAATAAAGGCGTACAGCATCTGGCGGCAACGCTCGGCGGGCTGACGTAACAGGTTCAGGCTGGCCTCGCGGGAGTATTTCCCCGAGCGCAGCTTATCCATTACGCCCTGTTGTATCCCTTCACGCTGAAATGCCAGCGGCTCATCCAGGGGCAGAAGTTCCAGAAAGCCCAGGGTGAGGAAGTTATCCAGCTGCTCGGTATCAATCTCCTGGCGCGCCCGCGTGTTGCGGCTCGGCTGCCAGTGAATATCTGCGCAGCGCTTCAGGGGCTGGACATCCTCCATGGCGTCAAGAAACAGTGATTTGTCGTCAGGGTTCATGGAAATCCTCCGGCTACATCTGAGCCTGTACTATACCTTCGCGGGGGGTGTGCCTCAACAGCCGTTCCCCCGGGTAGGGTGGCGCTGAAAGCAAGCTGATGAATATCAATCGACAGCCGGGGAAAAATTAAACATCACTTAACTCAAACTTCAGCGTAAATAAAACACGCAATTTGGCTTAAATATCCATAAAATCAAACACTCAACCGCCTTTCATTTTGAGAGAAAGCTGTTATAACTTAATTAACCTGCCTCATGGATATAACATCCAGGATATGCGAAGGGATGCACTGCTGTGTGTACTGAAGGGTCTGTCTGATGTCGGACAGGCCCTGTTTTTTTATGGATGATGTTTCACGCAGAGACGATTGCCCGCGCCTCTCGTCTGAATTGCGTAATTAACGACTCCGTAAGCGGGGTCTGGCGCGAATCCCGACGCTGAATTAAATAATACGTCGCTTTTGGAAGTGATTCGACAACCGGCAGCATAACCAGACGCCCCGCCAACAGGGGGTCACAACCCAGCTCCTGCGGCAATATGCTTAAAAAATCGCTTTGTGCGACAAGGCTGATACACGACGAAAATGTTTCGCAGACCACGCCAATGCGGGGTATTTGCGAGCGATGGCTAAATACATCCTCTAACTGCTTATAATAACTTCCCCGGGGCGTTGGCATGGTCCAGTTATAATGCAGCAGATCGTTAATGGAGGTTGCTCCCGTCGCCGGATGTCCCTCCCGGCAAAATACGGCAAACGGTTTTTCTAATAGCTTTTCAAACGTAAATTCATGATCGTAAGGTCCCTGATAATAGGTATTGATGGTGAAGTCCAGTTCGCCCTGGCGTAATTCATTGATCATCGATACCAGCTGCCCTTCCATAATTCGCACCTTAACCTGCGGATGCTGCGCATGAAAGCGGGTGATAACCGCAGGCATAAGGCTTCGCGAAATACTCGCTCCCATCCCGATATTGATCTGCCCGGCCAGCTCGCCCTGCCGCTGGCGAATGTCATCCTGCGCCGCGCGCAGCTCTTCCAGAATCAGCCTGGCGCGCTGATAGAAGCCTTCGCCACACTCGGTTAACGCCACGCCTTTGCTTCGGCGCACAAAGAGCTGCGCCGCCATGCCCTCTTCCAGCTCTTTGATCGATTTGGTCAACGCCGGTTGCGAAAGATTCAGCGTCCTGCTGGCGCCGCGAATGCTGCCCTGACGCGCCACTTCAACGAACGCCCGAATTTGATGAAATTTAATCTGAAATGACATAGCCCGACCGATAACCGTTGTTTATCAGAGTAAAGAAACTGTCATCTACTTTAATGGAAAGGGATGTGCGAGGGTAATTCCTGAACGGTTAAAACTGTGAAAAATCGGTTAGTGATAAGTAAAAACTATCACAGCGTGAAGCAGTTCACATATTTTAATGATGACAGGAACAGATATGGACTCACTGGCACAGTACATCCAAACCTTAGCCCCGCAACTGAGCGCATGGCGTCGCGATTTTCACCATTTTGCCGAATCCGGCTGGGTGGAATTTCGGACTGCCGCGAAAGTCGCGGAGATCCTCGATAGCCTGGGTTATGACCTGGCAATGGGCCACGACGTGGTGGATGCCGAAAGCCGTATGGGGTTGCCGGATAACGCTACCCTGACGCGAGAATTTGCCCGCGCCCGTGCGCAGGGCGCGCCCGAAAAATGGCTCGCGCCGTTTGAAGGCGGCTTCACCGGCCTGGTTGCCACGCTTAACACCGGCCGTCCCGGCCCGACGCTGGCGTTTCGCGTGGACATGGACGCTCTCGACCTGAGCGAAGCGCTCGACGACAGCCACCGCCCGTTCCGCGACGGCTTTGCCTCCTGCAATCCGGGCATGATGCACGCCTGCGCGCACGACGGCCATACCACGATTGGCCTTGGGCTGGCGCACGTGCTCATGCACAACAAAGCGCAGCTGAACGGCACCATCAGGCTGATCTTCCAGCCTGCCGAAGAAGGCACTCGCGGCGCACGCGCCATGGTGGCCGCCGGGGCACTGGACGGGGTGGACTATTTCACCGCCATTCACATTGGTACCGGGGTGCCTGCCGGGACGGTGATCTGTGGCAGCGATAATTTTATGGCGACAACCAAGTTTGACGCGACGTTTACCGGCGTTGCCGCACACGCAGGCGGTAAACCGGAAGAAGGCCGTAACGCCCTGCTCGCCGCCGCCCAGGCCGCGCTCGCGCTGCACAGCATTGCGCCACACAGCGAAGGGGCTTCCCGGGTGAATGTGGGAGTGATGCAGGCCGGCAGCGGACGCAACGTGGTACCCGCCCATGCCCTGCTTAAGGTCGAAACCCGCGGCGAGAGCGAGGCGATCAATCAGTATGTGTTCGAACGCGCGCAATCCGTCATTACCGGTGCCGCCGCGCTGTACGGCGTGACGGCTGAGATGCGCCTGATGGGGGCTGCCACCGCCAGCGCTCCGACACCTGCCTGGGTGGATTATCTGCGCCAGCAGGCAAGCCAGGTGCCCGGTGTGGAACAGGCCATTGATAAGGTTAAAGCCCCGGCCGGTTCCGAAGACGCCACGCTGATGATGGCCCAGGTGCAAGAAAACGGCGGCATGGCCTCCTACATGGTGTTTGGCACCGATTTGAGCGCCGGACATCACAATGAAAAATTCGACTTTGATGAGCGCGTCATGACCGTCGCTATCGAAACGCTGGCGCGCACTGCGCTGAATTTCCCCTGGACGCGAGGTGTGTAATGCAGGAGAACTACGCTTTTATTGCCGATGCAATCGACACGCGATGTCAGACGTTCACCGACATTGCCGACGAAATCTGGGATCACCCGGAAACCCGCTTTGAAGAGTTCTGGTCCGCAGAGCGGCTGGCCAGCGCGCTGGAAGCGGAAGGCTTCACCCTGACCCGTGAGGCTGGCGGCATTCCGAATGCCTTTATCGCCAGCTTCGGTAGCGGTAAACCGGTGATTGCCCTGCTCGGCGAATATGACGCGCTGGCCGGATTAAGCCAGCAGGCACACTGCGCGACGGCACACGCCACCACGCCCGGTGCTAACGGCCACGGCTGCGGGCATAACCTGCTCGGCACCGCGGCGTTTGCAGGTGCCGTTGCGGTGAAAAGCTGGCTGGAGCAGCACGGCGGGAGTGGAACCGTGCGTTTTTACGGTTGTCCCGGCGAAGAAGGCGGTTCCGGTAAAACGTTTATGGTCCGTGAGGGCTTGTTTGACGATGTTGACGCCGCTGTCACCTGGCACCCGGAAGCGTTTGCCGGCATGTTTAACGTCAGTACGCTGGCCAATATCCAGGCCGCCTGGCGCTTTAAGGGCGTGGCGGCGCACGCGGCAAACTCGCCGCATCTGGGGCGCAGCGCGCTGGATGCGGTGACGCTGATGACCACCGGCACCAACTTCCTCAACGAACATATCATCGAGAAAGCACGCGTCCATTACGCCATAACCGATACCGGCGGCATCTCCCCCAACGTGGTGCAGGCGCAGGCCGAAGTGCTGTACCTGATCCGCGCCCCGGAGATGGCCGACGCGCAGCAAATCTACGCGCGCATTGAGAAGATCGCGCAGGGTGCGGCGTTGATGACCGAAACCACCGTCGAGTGTCGCTTTGATAAAGCCTGCTCCAGCTACCTGCCAAACCGCACGCTCGAAGCGGCGATGTATCGCGCCCTGCAACATTACGGCACGCCAGCCTGGACGGAGGAAGAACGCGCTTTTGCCCGGGAGATCCGCGCCACCCTGACGGCAAACGATCTGCAAAACAGCCTCAGAAACATTGCTGCAACCGGGGGGAACGAAGGTAAAGCCTTTGCCCGCCGCCACCAGGAGACCCTGCTGGTGGACGAGGTCGCGCCTTACGCTATCACCGATAACGTGCTGGCTGGCTCCACGGACGTGGGTGATGTTAGCTGGAAGATGCCCGTCGCCCAGTGTTTCAGCCCCTGCTTTACCGTCGGCACGCCGCTGCACACCTGGCAACTGGTGGCTCAGGGGCGAACGTCCATTGCCCATAAAGGCATGCTGCTGGCCGGGAAAGTGATGGGCGCCACCGCGCTACATCTACTGCAGGACGCAGACCTGCTGAAAAAATGTCGTGAAGAGTTCGAACAACAAACACAAGAAAAACCGTACGTGTGTCCGATCCCTGCGGGCGTGACACCGTCACCTTTAAAATAAAAAACACAATACAACACAACAGTCCCGAGGAACGCCCATGAGTATGTCATCCATACCTTCGCATTCCCCATCCGGTAAGCTCTATGGCTGGGTTGAAAGGATCGGCAATAAAGTGCCACACCCTTTCCTGCTTTTTATCTGGTTGATCGTGGTTTTGATGGTGGCGACAGCCGTGCTGTCCGCCTTAGGGGTGAGCGTGCGCAGCCCGGCCGATGGCAGCATGGTAAGCGTAAAGAACCTGCTGAGCATTGAAGGGTTGCACTGGTTTTTACCAAATGTGATTAAAAACTTCAGCGGTTTTGCGCCGCTGGGCGCCATTCTGGCGCTGGTGCTGGGGGCCGGTCTGGCTGAGCGCGTTGGCCTGCTCCCCGCGCTGATGGTGAAAATGGCTTCTCACGTCAGCGCACGCTACGCCAGCTATATGGTGCTGTTTATCGCGTTTTTCAGCCACATCTCTTCCGATGCCGCGCTGGTGATCATGCCGCCGATGGGGGCGCTGATCTTCCTTGCCGTCGGGCGTCACCCCGTGGCGGGTCTGTTGTCGGCAATTGCCGGTGTGGGATGCGGTTTCACTGCCAATCTGCTGATCGTCACCACCGATGTCCTGCTTTCGGGGATTAGCACCGAGGCGGCGAAAACAATCGATGCGGCCATGCACGTCAGCGTGATCGACACCTGGTACTTTATGGCCAGTTCGGTGATCGTCCTGACGCTTGTTGGCGGGCTGATTACCGATAAGATCATCGAGCCGCGGTTAGGGAAATGGGAAGGCCGTAGTGACGAAAAGCTGGAAACGCTGAGCAAAGAGCAACGCTTTGGCCTGCGTATCGCCGGGATAGTCTCGCTGGTATTTATCGCGATGGTGGCGCTGATGGTAGTGCCGGAGAACGGTATTCTGCGCGACCCGGTGAAACATACCGTCCTGCCCTCGCCGTTTATACAGGGCATTGTGCCGCTGATCATTCTGTTTTTCTTTATCGTGTCGCTCGCGTATGGCATCGCCACCGGCAAAATCCGCCGCCAGGCCGATCTGCCGCAACTGATGATTGAGCCGATGAAGGAGATGGCGGGCTTTATCGTGATGGTCTTCCCGCTGGCCCAGTTCGTTGCCATGTTTAACTGGAGCAACATGGGCAAATTTATGGCCGTTGGCCTGACCGATGCGCTGGAAGCCGCCGGGTTAAGCGGCGTCCCGGCGTTTGTGGGTCTGGCGCTGTTGTCGTCACTGCTGTGCATGTTTATCGCCAGCGGATCCGCCATCTGGTCGATTCTGGCCCCCATTTTCGTGCCGATGTTTATGATGCTGGGCTTCCATCCGGCCTTTGCGCAGATCCTGTTCCGTATCGCCGACTCCTCGGTGATCCCGCTGGCGCCGGTTTCGCCATTCGTACCGCTGTTTTTGGGCTTCCTGCAGCGCTATAAACCGGAGGCGAAGCTGGGTACCTACTATTCGCTGGTTTTACCCTATCCGCTTATCTTTTTAGGGGTATGGCTGGTGATGCTGGTGGCATGGTATCTTGTCGGCCTGCCGATAGGACCGGGTATCTACCCGAGGCTGAATTAAAGGAAAGAGGATGCTGAGATTACTCGAAGATAAAATTGCAACGCCGCTTGGGCCGCTGTGGGTTATCGCCGACGAGCAGTTCCATCTGCGTGCCGTGGAATGGGAAGAGCACAGCGATCGCATGGAAGAGCTGCTCAACATCCATTACCGCGCCCAGGGTTTTGAGCGTATCAGTGCCACCAATCCAGGTGGGCTGAGCGACAAGCTGGCGGCGTACTTCGAGGGCGATCTCAGCATCATCAATGACCTGCCAACCGCCACGGCCGGTACGCCATTCCAGCGTGAAGTCTGGCAGGCGCTACGCGATATTCCGTGTGGTCAGGTTATGCACTACGGACAGCTCGCAGAACAGTTAGGCCGCGCGGGCGCGGCGCGGGCGGTGGGTGCCGCGAACGGTTCTAACCCCGTCAGTATCGTGGTGCCCTGCCATCGTGTGATCGGCCGCAACGGCACCATGACCGGCTATGCCGGCGGTGTGCAGCGCAAGGAGTGGTTACTGCGTCACGAAGGGTATCTTTTGCTGTAGTTTCCAGGCTTTTTGTGCTTAATTTTCTACCGGTTAGGCTAAAAATCCATAATCAAGCTGTGGAATTTCAAGAAGATGGCAACACGTTGCCGTCTCTTGTCCTTATTGATGGTTTGCCAGGCTTACGTACTTACCAAAAAGATGTTAAAATTGACCAATATCAATTAAGGCTTGAGCAAACCTATGATCCCAGAAAAGCGAATTATACGACGCATTCAGTCTGGCGGTTGTGCTATCCATTGCCAGGATTGCAGCATCAGCCAGCTCTGTATCCCGTTTACCCTGAATGAGCATGAGCTTGACCAGCTTGATAACATCATCGAGCGCAAAAAGCCTATTCAGAAAGGGCAGACGCTGTTTAAAGCGGGAGACGAACTGAAATCGCTCTATGCTATCCGTTCTGGCACCATCAAAAGCTATACCATCACCGAACAGGGTGATGAGCAGATCACCGGCTTCCATCTGGCAGGCGATCTGGTCGGCTTTGACGCCATCGGTACTGGCCATCACCCGAGCTTTGCGCAGGCGCTGGAAACCTCAATGGTCTGCGAAATCCCGTTTGAAACGCTGGACGATCTGTCAGGCAAAATGCCAAACCTGCGTCAGCAGATGATGCGTCTGATGAGCGGTGAGATTAAAGGCGATCAGGACATGATCCTGCTACTGTCCAAAAAGAATGCGGAAGAGCGCCTGGCTGCATTTATCTATAACCTCTCCCGCCGTTTCGCCGAACGTGGTTTCTCTCCACGTGAGTTCCGTCTCACCATGACCCGTGGCGATATTGGTAACTACCTGGGCCTGACCGTGGAAACCATCAGCCGTCTGCTGGGCCGTTTCCAGAAAAGCGGCATGCTGGCTGTTAAAGGTAAATACATCACCATCGAAAACGGTGAAGCGCTGGCTGTTCTTGCCGGCCACGCCCGCAACGTGGCATAAACCCCACGAATGATTGATGCCAGGCCGATAAATTTTTATGATTTATTGGTCTGGCAGGTAAGCACACCACTTCCCGCCCCTGCGACAGACATCCCCCGCTCCTGAAAGGTTCTCGTTGAGGTTAAATTGAGAGAAAGTTTATTTTTCGTTTCAGTTGTTATTGCCTCCGTGACCTTCCTCTTCATCTGGATCATGCTTGTCGGCCCAATGAAGGGAGAAGAAAAAACCTACGTTCAGGACTCCACCACGTTTGCCATCGTGGTGATGGTGCTGCTGTTGATCGCGTTTATCGCGGTGACAACGACGGTGCTATTCTTCTGAGATATTTTCATGAATTATTGATCTGGCAAAACCTTACCTCTGTTTCATTCAGGATATATAGGTTACTCTTTTAATTACAGACTGTGGTGACAGTAGTAAGGAGACCTGTATGGCAAAGTATCAAAACATGCTGGTAGCTATCGATCCTAATCAGGACGATCAGCCGGCATTACGACGTGCTGTGTATTTACATCAACGGATTGGTGGCAAAATCAAAGCGTTTTTGCCGATCTATGACTTCTCGTATGAGATGACCACCCTTCTGTCGCCTGACGAGCGTACCGCTATGCGTCAGGGAGTGATCAGCCAACGTACCGCGTGGATCCGCGAACAGGCGAAGTACTACCTGGAAGCGGGTGTGCCTATCGATATTAAAGTGGTCTGGCATAACCGCCCCTTTGAAGCGATTATCCAGGAGGTCGTCGCCGGTGGGCACGATCTGCTGCTGAAAATGGCGCACCAGCACGACAAGCTGGAATCCGTGATCTTCACGCCGACAGACTGGCACTTGCTGCGTAAATGCCCGTGCCCGGTCTGGATGGTGAAAGATCAGCCGTGGCCTGAAGGCGGCAAAGCCGTCGTGGCAGTAAACCTGGCAAGCGAAGAGGATTATCACAATTCGCTGAATGAAAAGCTGGTCAAAGAGACGCTGCTGCTTGCCGAGCAGGTTAACCACACCGAAGTGCATCTGGTCGGCGCTTACCCGGTTACCCCTATCAATATTGCCATCGAACTGCCTGAATTTGACCCGAGCGTATATAACGACGCGATCCGCGGACAGCACCTGCTGGCCATGAAAGCGTTGCGCCAGAAGTTCAGCATTGATGAGAACATGACGCATGTCGAAAAAGGGTTGCCTGAAGAGGTGATCCCGGATTTAGCCGAACATCTGCAGGCAGGGATTGTGGTGCTGGGCACCATCGGACGAACCGGTATTTCTGCCGCGTTCCTGGGCAATACCGCGGAACAGGTGATTGACCATCTGCGCTGCGACCTGCTGGTCATTAAGCCGGATGAGTACCAGACGCCGGTTGAGCTGGATGACCCGGAAGACGATTAACGTCAATCTATTCGCCCGCCTCCCCGGCGGGCTTTTCTTATCAGCTCTCGATCGCTGTCTGTGTCTCTTCAGTTGATCGATCCTGCATCCACGGTGCGTGCAACACCATGCTGGGCAGCGCCAGCTTAATCTCCTGGGCGTTCAGCCCTTCGAGAATACGGATATTGATCTCCTGCTGGATATCCATGTATTTGTTGTAATCCGCCGTATTGACAATATGAACCACTTCAAACGTCAGGCGGTCACGGTCAAACCCGAGGAAATGGGCGCGATCGAACTTTGTCTCACCCACATCGGTGATGATCTGCCTGACCATATCCCCCACATAGCGCAGCTTTTCAGGCGGCGTGTCGCTGGCGACGCCAAACGTGAAGACGATGCGACGGGTCTGCATACGTTTATAGTTGTGGAGCGTCTGCTGAAGCAAAATGGCGTTACCGCAAACGATCTGCTCCCCGCTCAGGCTACGAATACGGGTCGTTTTTAATCCTATGTGTTCCACCGTTCCCGCCACGTCGTTGAACACCACGAAGTCACCAATTTCAAACGGTTTATCAAAGCCGATAGAAAGCGAAGCGAAGACGTCGCTCAGAATGGTTTGTACGGCGAGGGCGATAGCAATACCCCCTACCCCCAGGCTTGCCACCAGCGCGGTGATGTTGACGCCCGCGTTAGCGAGAATCGACAGCAGCATCACAGACCAGACGATAGCGCGAAGGATAAGACCGGTGATCACCAGGGTAACCGGATTTTTATGACTGCCGGGGGCCAGCATAACGTGTCGCAGCCACGACACCACGCCCTGATCCAGCCAGAGCGCCACCTGTATCGCGAAGACCAGGAACCAGGCGTGGCTTACGGTGCTAAAGAGCCGGTCGGGTAAGTCAACAAAACGCAGGCTGATGAGCAGTGCCACGACAAAAAGCAGGAAGCGACTGGTGCGGTTAAGCATATCGGTCAGGATAAAACGCATCCTGTTTGTGGTTGGGTGCTTATCTCCCCAGGTTGTGATCCCTCTCTTAACGAATGCGATCAGGCGCGTCAGAAGCCAGTAGACCAGCAGCGTTACAACGATAACCGTGGCGACGCTTACCCAGAATGTCGGCGTCATCATCAGCTCCAGGATGTCGAAGCGGGACAAAAATTGCATTTCACCTCCTCGTAGTACACAAAGGGTAAAGTATAGACAGAGGAGAAACGCTGACCGCAGAAATAAGAAAACCGCCCCGAAGAGCGGTTTTTGAGGAGAACGCGAATTACAGTGCTTTCAGGATCGCATCCACGCTGGCTTTGGCATCGCCAAACAGCATGTGGGTGTTCTCTTTGAAGAACAGCGGGTTCTGAACGCCAGCGTAGCCGGTGTTCATGGAACGTTTGAAGACAATCACGTTCTGCGCCTTCCACACTTCCAGAACCGGCATCCCGGCGATTGGGCTGCGTGGATCGTCCTGCGCCGCCGGGTTAACGGTGTCGTTGGCGCCAATGACCAGCACGGTGTCGGTGTCGGCGAAATCATCGTTGATCTCGTCCATCTCCAGCACGATGTCGTAAGGCACTTTCGCTTCTGCCAGCAGCACGTTCATGTGGCCTGGCAGACGCCCCGCTACCGGGTGGATGCCAAAGCGCACCTTGATGCCGCGCGCGCGCAGCTTCTCGGTGATTTCAGCAACCGGATACTGCGCCTGCGCCACCGCCATGCCATAGCCTGGGGTGATGATGACCGAGTGCGAGTTTTTCAGCATCTCTGCCGTATCTTCTGCGCTGATCTCACGGTGCTCGCCGACTTCTTCGTCAGAACCGGTCGAGGAGCCGTCAGAGCCAAAACCACCGGCGATAACGCTGATGAATGAGCGGTTCATCGCCTTACACATGATGTAAGACAGAATCGCACCGGAAGAGCCCACCAGCGCACCGGTGACAATCAACAGGTCGTTGCTCAGCATAAAGCCAGCCGCTGCCGCCGCCCAACCGGAGTAGGAGTTCAGCATCGACACCACAACCGGCATATCTGCCCCACCGATGGAGGCCACCAGGTGCCAGCCGAACGCCAGCGCAATGATGGTCATCACCAGTAACGCCAGCACCTGCAGACCTACGCTTTCGGTACGCACAAAGACCACCAGCAGCACAAAGGAGACCACCAGCGCCGCCAGATTCAGCTTATGACGATTTGGCAGCATCAGCGGTTTGGAGGAGATCTTACCGCGCAGCTTACCGAACGCCACAATCGAGCCGGTGAAGGTCACTGCACCGATGAAGATGCCCAGGAACACTTCGGTCAGATGAATGTTGACCAGAATCGGCTCCATGCCCGGTTCGTGGTACAGATAGCTGTTGAAGCCCACCAGCACCGCCGCCAGACCGACGAAGCTGTGCAGGATCGCCACCAGTTCCGGCATTTCGGTCATTTCAACGCGTTTTGCCAGACGAATACCTATCGCCCCGCCGATGATCATCGCCACCAGGATCCAGGCAACGTTGCCGGTATCGGGTCCGAAAATAGTGGCAATCAGCGCAATCGCCATCCCGGCGATACCAAAGTTATTACCCTGCTGAGACGTTTCGTGTTTGGAAAGTCCCGCCAGACTGAAAATAAACAGGATTGCAGCAACAATGTATGCGGCTGTCACTAATCCTCCAGACATATGCTACCCCTTAGCCTTTACGAAACATTTTCAGCATGCGCTGAGTCACGGTGAAGCCACCGAAAATATTGATACTGGCAATCAGCACCGCGATAAAGCTCAGGAAGCTAATCCAGCCGCCGTGACCAATCTGCAGTAACGCCCCGACCACGATGATCCCGGAGATGGCGTTAGTGACCGACATCAATGGCGTGTGTAGTGCATGGGAGACATTCCAGACCACGTAGTAACCCACCACGCAGGAGAGCGCGAAGACGGTAAAGTGGCCGAGGAACTCTTTTGGCGCGACATCGGCCAGCCAGCCAAACAGAATAATCGCCAGCGCCATGAGCGCATATTTACGCCACGGAGACGCCGGTTTAGCAGGCTCTGTGGGTTCTGGCGCCGCTTTCGGTGCAGCCTGAGGCTGGGCGGAAACCTGAATTGGTGGCGCAGGCCAGGTGATTTCGCCTTCACGCACCACGGTCACGCCGCGCACAACCACATCGTCAAAATCAACGGTGATGTTGCCATCTTTCTCTTTGCAGAGCAGTTTCAGCAGGTTAACGAGGTTAGTACCGTACAGCTGGGACGACTGCGTGGGCAGACGGCCAGGCAGATCCGTATAACCAATCACCTTCACGCCGTTGGCGGTCGTGGATACCTGGTTCGGCACGGTATATTCACAGTTGCCGCCGTTTTGCGCGGCCAGGTCGACAATCACGCTGCCCGGCTTCATGGTGTCCACCATCTCACGGGTGATCAGCTTCGGTGCTGGTTTACCCGGGATCAGCGCGGTGGTGACAATAATGTCCACCTCTTTTGCCTGCGCGGCAAAGAGTTCCATTTCCGCTTTGATAAAAGCTTCGGACATCACCTTCGCATAACCATCACCGCTGCCCGCTTCTTCCTTGAAGTCCAGCTCAAGGAACTCGGCGCCCATACTCTGCACCTGCTCCTTCACTTCCGGGCGGGTGTCAAACGCGCGGACGATAGCGCCCAGGCTGTTTGCCGCACCGATAGCCGCCAGGCCTGCCACACCGGCACCAATCACCATCACTTTTGCCGGAGGCACTTTGCCTGCCGCCGTGATCTGACCGGTGAAGAAACGGCCGAATTCGTGGGCGGCTTCGACGATTGCACGGTAACCGGCGATGTTCGCCATTGAACTCAGGGCATCCAGAGACTGCGCGCGCGAAATACGCGGCACGGAGTCCATCGCCATTACCGTCACGCCACGTGCCGCCAGCTTCTCCATCAGCTCTGGGTTTTGGGCAGGCCAGATAAAACTCACCAGCGTGGTGCCCGGGTTCAGCAGCTCAATCTCGCTCTCTTGCGGCGCATTCACCTTCAGAATAACGGGTGATTGCCAGACTTCAGCACCGTCCACCACGTCCGCACCAGCCTGAATAAAGGCCTCGTCATCGAAACTCGCCAGTTTGCCCGCGCCGCTTTCAATGGCGACGGTAAAACCCAGTTTAAGCAGTTGCTCCACCGTTTTTGGTGTCGCCGCTACGCGGGTTTCATTGGCAAACCGTTCTTTTGGTACCCCAATACGCATAGTTTTCCCTTCCATCGGTTTTTGATGATGGTTTATCGATAAATGCCCGCAGTTGCATCAAATTTCGCCATCCTTAGAGCGGCGGCAAATGAGTAACCCCGGAAAATAAAACAGTAACAAACTTTCTATAACCTACTGAAAATAGCGCCTGCGATCTACCGCCTGAAAACACTATTTCTTACATTATCTGTGAAAAATAAGCGAACGGCCTCGCTGACAGAGATATTTACCTTAAATTCATCCTCAGAACCGATAAATCGCGCAAGCGAAGCGGTAAAAACATGATATAGCGCCATATGAGATCAACTTATTAACATTAAATTAACTTGTAAAAGTCATATGCTTTATCACTTTTGCTTGTCAAACGCCTGTTTTTTCAACATATCACTAAATGTTATCGAATCAGATCCTTCGGTGAGCACAGGCTGTGAAAAATGGCGCAGACAGCAACAGGTTTTAAATGCCATAATCGGGACCGTCTCAAATTAACAACAATACCAGTACATGGTTTGCGCAAGGCGAAGGATTATTTTTATGAAGCTTAAGAACACACTCCTGGCGTCCGCACTTCTTTCCGCGACCGCCCTGTCTGCGAATGCCGCGACAGAGTTAACGCCGGAGCAAGCGGCAGCGTTAAAACCTTTTGACCATACGGTCATTGTGGGTCGTTACAACTCTATTGGCGATGCCGTCACCGCTGCATCAAAAGCCGCTGATAAAAACGGCGCAGCGTCGTTTTACGTGCTTGACCAGTCCGATCAAGGCAATAGCGGCAACCAGCGCGTGACCATTGCGCTGTACAAAGAGAATGCGCCAAAAGCTGACGCGCCGAAAAACCGCGTGATCAACGGCGTCGTTGAACTGCCTAAAGATCAGGCGATTGAGCTGGAACCGTATGACACCGTTACCGTTCAGGGCTTCTACCGCAGCCAGCCAGAAGTGAACGATGCCATCACCAAAGCCGCGAAACAGAAAGGGGCTTACTCGTTCTACATCGTGCGTCAGGTAGATGCTAACCAGGGTGGCAACCAGCGTATTACCGCGTTCATCTATAAAGAAGATGCGAAAAAACGCGTTCTGCAAAGCCCGGATGCCATCCCTGCTGATTCAGAAGCCGGTCGCGCAGCGTTAGCGAAAGGCGGCGAAGAAGCGAAAAAAGTCGAAATTCCAGGCGTAGCAACCTCCGCAGCGCCAAGCGCTGAAGTGGGCCGTTTCTTTGAGACGCAATCCACGAAAGGTGGCCGTTACTCCGTTACCCTGCCAGACGGCACCAAAGTTGAAGAGCTGAACAACGCCACGGCTGCGCAGATGGTGCCGTTCGATAGCATCAAGTTTACCGGCAACTATGGCAACGGTACGGAAGTCTCTTATCAGGTCGCGAAGCGTGCGGCGAAGAAAGGGGCGAAGTACTACCACATCACCCGCCAGTGGCAGGAACGTGGTAACAACATGACCATCAGCGCCGATCTGTACAAGTAACAAAACCCTTCATTAAAGGCGGCTCAGTGCCGCCTTTTTTTGTTACTTTTTTTGAATTTCTGCTACACATCATTGCATGCGTTCGTGACACTCCGTAAAATCCCGCGCCTTAGTGTGATCCACCATTTTTATGCGCCTGTGCGAAATAATTATTCTGGATTTGGACCTTTCATAACAGGAAGCCAATGGAAAAGAAACTTGGCCTGAGTGCTTTAACTGCACTCGTTTTAAGCTCAATGCTGGGTGCGGGGGTATTCAGTTTACCGCAGAATATGGCGGCCGTCGCAAGCCCTGCCGCGCTACTGATTGGCTGGGGGATTACCGGCGTTGGCATTTTGCTGCTGGCCTTCGCCATGCTGCTGCTGACCCGTATTCGTCCCGATCTCGATGGCGGTATTTTCACCTACGCGCGGGCCGGTTTTGGGGAACTGATTGGCTTCTGTTCCGCGTGGGGTTACTGGCTGTGTGCGGTGATCGCTAACGTCTCCTATCTGGTTATTGTCTTCTCGGCGCTCAGTTTCTTTACCGATACGCCCGAGCTGCGTCTCTTTGGTGACGGCAACACCTGGCAGTCGATTGTCGGGGCGTCGGTGCTGCTGTGGGTCGTACACTGGCTCATTTTGCGCGGCGTCCAGACAGCGGCAAGCATTAACCTGGTGGCGACGCTGGCCAAACTGGTTCCGCTCGGGCTGTTTATCGTGCTGGCGTTTATGGCATTC
The DNA here is from genome assembly GCF_049237265.1 of Enterobacter cloacae complex sp. IR5384. Classification (NCBI taxonomy): domain Bacteria; kingdom Pseudomonadati; phylum Pseudomonadota; class Gammaproteobacteria; order Enterobacterales; family Enterobacteriaceae; genus Enterobacter; species Enterobacter cloacae complex sp. IR5384. Next base: position 24,733 of record NZ_JBMKHJ010000039.1, read on the forward strand.
CGTCTGGATGTATTTAAACTCGATTTCACTGGCCTTGCGCTGGGCGTCCCCGTCTGGGAGCAGGTGAAAAACACCATGCTGATCACCCTGTGGGTTTTCATTGGTGTTGAAGGTGCGGTGGTGGTCTCTGCCCGCGCGCGCAATAAGCGCGACGTCGGACGCGCCACGCTGCTGGCGGTGCTGGCGGCCCTCGGTGTCTATCTGCTGGTGACGCTGCTGTCGCTGGGTGTGGTGGCTCGTCCTGAACTGGCCGAAATGCGTAACCCATCCATGGCCGGTCTGATGGTCAAAATGCTCGGTAGCTGGGGCGATGTGGTCATTGCCGCGGGGCTGATTATCTCCGTCTGCGGGGCTTATCTGAGCTGGACCATCATGGCGGCAGAAGTGCCTTTCCTGGCTGCCACGCACAAAGCGTTTCCGCGTCTGTTTGCCCGGCAGAATAAAAACAGTGCGCCGTCAGCGTCACTCTGGCTGACGAATATCAGCGTTCAGGTCTGCCTGGTGCTGATCTGGCTCACAGGTTCGGACTATAACACCCTGCTGACCATCGCCTCGGAGATGATTCTGGTACCCTATTTCTTAGTGGGTGCGTATCTGTTAAAAATCGCCACCCGCCCGGCGCATTATGCGGTAGGGATCGGCGCCTGTATTTACGGTTTGTGGTTGTTGTATGCTTCCGGGCCTATGCATCTGCTGCTGTCGGTGGTGTTGTATGCGCCGGGCCTGCTGGTGTTTATCTATGCCCGCCGTACTCATCAGCTGGAGAACGCGCTTAAACGCCGTGAAATGGCCCTCATCGGGCTGTTACTGGTTGCTGCCGTACCGGCAACCTGGATGTTAATGGGATAACCCTGCGTTTCCCATTGTTGAACTGAAAAGGAGAATACGATGGGAACTGCGCAGCATCGCCCAATACTGATCACCGGCGGAGGCCGTCGTATCGGCCTCGCCCTCGCCCATCACTTTCTCAACCTTCGCCACCCGGTCATTGTCAGTTACCGCACGGAATACCCCTCGATAGACGGGCTACGAAAAGCGGGGGCAACCTGTATACAGGCTGATTTCTCCACCGACGATGGCATTCTTGCCTTTGCGGATAAGGTCAAATCAACGACCCACGGTCTGCGGGCGATTATCCATAACGCCAGCGCATGGCTTGCAGAAAAACCCGGTACGTCGCTCAGCGAAACGCTCGCCTGTATGCTGCAGATCCACGTCAATGCCCCCTATTTGCTTAACCATGCCCTGCAGGATCTGCTGCGCGGCCACGGCCATGCCGCGGGTGACATTATTCATTTCACCGATTATGTGGTGGAGCGCGGGAGCGACAAACACATCGCTTATGCGGCGAGTAAAGCCGCACTGGATAACATGACGCGTTCATTTGCCCGTAAGCTGGCACCAGAGGTCAAGGTGAACGCCATCGCCCCGGCGATGATTTTATTCAACGAGGGCGATGATGCCGAGTATCGTCAGCAGGCGCTGAATAAATCCCTGATGAAAATCGCCCCTGGCGAGAAAGAGGTGATCGACCTTATCGATTATCTGCTCACCAGCTGTTACGTCACCGGCAGAACCTTTGCCGTGGACGGCGGGCGACCGCTGCGCTAGTGATAGCGGCTCCAGAAGAAAATCAGCACCCAGGCGCTGAGCCCCCAGCAGACCACCGCCCCGCCCAGCGCCAGGGGAAGCCGCAGAAAGCCCGTGAAATACCACAAGGACAACAGGTAGAGAAAGTAAGGGATGATTGACCACATGCCAAACACAATGGTGGTGCGCAGCGCCTCAGTGCCGCGTTCCGAGGCGACAATGTAGTGTGCAATGAGCGCAAACGTCGGGAAGAGCGGAATCAGCCCGGCAATGTAGTAATTTTTGGTTTTTGCCAGTACGCCAATCAATAACACCACCAGCGCGCCCAGCGCGGCTTTTATCGCCAGCCCCATGCTTTTTCCTATAACAATCAAGTAACAATAACAGCCAGAATAACGGAACTGACGTTAATTTTGAAAGATTAATGGAAGGTTAAGGTTACGCGGTGTATGTTGGCATTTTTCGCGATAACAGACGTTGTATGAATAAGATTGTTTATGTAGAAGATGAGCCCGAAGTGGGGCAATTGATCGCCGCTTATCTGGGTAAACATGATATGGACGTTATTGTTGAGCCACGTGGCGATCGCGCCGAAGAGGTCGTGGTGCGTGAAAACCCGGATCTGGTGCTGCTGGATATCATGTTGCCCGGCAAAGACGGGATGACGCTGTGCCGCGACCTGCGCGCTCAGTGGGATGGCCCTATCGTGCTGCTGACCTCACTGGACAGCGACATGAACCATATTCTGTCGCTGGAGATGGGGGCCAATGACTACATTCTTAAAACCACGCCGCCTGCCGTTCTGCTCGCCCGTCTGCGCCTGCATTTGCGCCAGCATGCCAGCAGTGAACGCGAGGTGCTGGCGCAGTCCCTGATGCCGCATAAAGCGATGCGGTTTGGCACGTTATCCATCGATCCGGTTAACCGCCAGGTCCTGCTTTCCGGTGAGCTTATCGCGCTCTCTACCGCCGATTTTGACCTGCTCTGGGAGCTGGCCACCCATGCGGGGCAGATTATGGACCGTGACGCGTTGCTGAAAAACCTGCGCGGCGTAAGTTACGATGGAATGGATCGCAGTGTTGACGTGGCTATTTCGCGACTGCGTAAGAAACTGCAGGACAACGCCACCGAGCCGTACCGCATCAAAACCGTGCGTAACAAGGGTTATCTGTTCGCCCCGCACGCCTGGGAAACCTGATCGCGTTAGCAAAATAGCATAGCCTGCGCGAAATGAAGGCATTACATGACAATGCCCTTTCTTTCGCGCGTTAATTTGCCCGTTGGCGCAACAATTAACTTGCTAAGCCAGCGAACTAATCCATAATTACTTTTCCTGCATTCCTTCTTGAGCTCGCACCGGGCCCGCCACATAAACGTTTTTATCGCGACGCTTTCGCTACCTCTCTCCCATAAAATCTTGAAATGAGGATTTAAGCCTATGACATATGTATAGCTACCATGACGTAGAAGCCATCAAAACCAATCTTGAATGGATTGTTAATCAGGCAACGCTTAACCAAGCCTCCCCCACGCGTGCCGACCAAAAAGCCCTCTTTGATCTTCTGGAACTGATTCAGTCTTACGAAATATTGTTGGATTTAATTAACGAATTCGGAAGCGCCGTGATTGATGCGGAGATCGCGGAAGGCCTGAGCGTGACAGAAAAACTCATCGCCAAAATCAAAAGAAGTACTCACGCCATGTAACAAACCTCGGCACGGCTCAGATAATACGTTTGTCGTGCATGATGGTGGTGAAAACACCGGAAGGTTTTTCATGTATATTCTGCATGTATCGTTTTTTCGGTGAGATTTAATGAAAAAGCTTTTTGTGCAGTTTTATCTTTTGCTGTTTGTCTGCTTCCTGGTGATGACCATGCTGGTCGGGCTGGTCTATAAGTTCACTGCCGAACGAGCGGGCAGGCAGTCGCTGGACGATCTGATGAAAAGCTCTCTTTATCTGATGCGCAGCGAACTGCGTGAAATTCCGCCACATGACTGGGCGAGAACCTTAAAAGAGCTGGATTTGAACCTGTCGTTCGATCTGCGCATTGAACCGCTGAAGGATTTCGATTTAGATCCGCCTGCCATGCAGCGCCTGCGTGACGGGGATATCGTGGCACTGGATGAGAAATACACCTTTATCCAGCGCATTCCGCGCAGTCATTATGTGCTGGCTGTAGGGCCGGTGCCTTATCTCTATTATCTGCACCAGATGCGCCTGCTGGATATGGCCCTGATGGCCTTTATCGCCATTTCACTCGCCTTCCCGGTCTTTATCTGGATGCGCCCACACTGGCAGGACATGCTGAAACTGGAATCCGCCGCACAGCGCTTTGGCGAGGGGCATCTTACCGAGCGTATTCACTTTGACAGCGGGTCCAGCTTTGAACGTCTGGGGGTGGCATTTAACCAGATGGCCGATAACATCAACGCCCTGATTGCCAGTAAAAAACAGCTGATCGACGGGATTGCTCATGAGCTGCGCACGCCGCTGGTGCGTCTGCGCTATCGGCTGGAGATGAGCGAAAACCTTACGGCGGCAGAGTCTCAGGCGTTAAACCGCGACATCGGCCAGCTTGAAGCGCTCATTGAGGAGTTGCTCACCTATGCTCGTCTTGACCGTCCACAAAATGAACTGCACCTCAGTACCCCGGATCTGCCGACGTGGATCCAAACCCATATTGATGACGTCCAGAGCGTCAATCCGCAACGCACCCTGTTAACGCGCGTCACGCCGGGAGATTACGGCGCGCTGGACATGCGCCTGATGGAACGCGTGCTGGATAATCTGATGAACAACGCCATGCGCTACAGTGAGAGCACGCTGCGGATTGGCCTGGACTTGCAGGACAATCAGGCCCGTCTGACGGTGGAAGACGATGGCCCCGGCATCGCCCCGGATGCGCGTGAAACCGTGTTCGAGCCGTTTGTGCGTCTCGACCCGAGCCGCGACCGTGCGACGGGAGGGTGTGGTCTGGGGCTGGCGATTGTCCACTCTATCGCGCAGGCGATGGGCGGCACGGTGCAGTGCGGGGAGAGTGAACTCGGCGGCGCATGCTTCTGCTTTAGCTGGCCGGTGTACCATAACATCGCCCTTCCCGTTCCTGCCTGACCTTAACCGCACGCTGGCCTGACCCGGCGTGCTGTGCTATATCATGAGTATGTTGTAACTAATGGGGATTCACATGGCGACATACGATCTTATCGAAAGGCTGAACAGCACCTTTCGGGAGATGGAGCATGAGCTGTTAACGCTGACCGAGCGCCTGCAGGCCTGCCGCCTGTTGGCTGCGCGGGTCTTTACCCTGCCGGAGGTGGCAAAAGGCGCAGAGCACGATCCGCTGCAAACCATCGACGTCAAACAGCATATCGGCCAATCCGCGCGGGATCTGGCGCTACAGCACTATCGTCGCCTGTTTATTCAGCAGCAGTCAGAAAACCGCAGCAGCAAGGCGGCCGTTCGCCTGCCGGGGGTGATCTGTCTGCAAACGGACGCCGAAACCCGTGAGGCGCTGGAAACCCAGATTACGCACATCAATACCCTGAAAGCGGCATTTGAAAAGATCATTACCGAAGAGTCAGGCCTGGCGCCAGCCGCCCGCTTTGAGTGGGTGCACCGCCAGCTTCCGGGTTTAATCACCCTGAATGCCTACCGTACGCTGACGGTACTGCGTCAGCCCGCCACGCTGCGCTTCGGCTGGGCCAACAAGCACATTATCAAAAACTTTACCCGGGATGAGATCCTGGCCCAGCTGGAAAAGAGCCTGAAAGCGCCGCGCACCGTGGCTCCGTGGTCGCGCGAGCAGTGGATTGAGCGCCTGGAGCAGGAGTATCACAGCATCGCGTCATTGCCCGTTGAAACGCGCCTTAAGATTAAACGCCCGGTGAAGGTGCAGCCTATCGCCCGCGTCTGGTATTCAGGCCAGCAAAAGCAAATCCAGTACGCCTGCCCAACGCCGTTGATTGCGCTCTATGATGCCGATCAGGGCGCTGTGGTACCGGACATTGGCGAACTGCTGAATTACGATGCGGAAAACGTTCAGCATCGCTATAAGCCTCAGGCGCAGCCGCTGCAGCTGATTATTCCCCGGCTGCACCTGTATGTGGCGACGTGACTATTTCAGGCTGCCGACCATCGCTTCAGGGCGGACCCAGGCATCAAACTCGTCTTCCGTGAGGTAGCCAAGCGCCAGCGCAGAGGCTTTCAGCGTCAGCCCCTCTTTATGCGCCTTTTTGGCGATCTCAGCGGCTTTGTCGTAGCCGATATGGGTATTGAGGGCGGTCACCAGCATCAGCGACTCATTGAGCAACTGACTGATTCGCTCGCGGTTCGGCTCAATGCCGGAGGCGCAATGCGCGTTGAAACTCTCCATGCCGTCCGCCAGCAGACGTACAGACTGAAGCACATTGTGGATAACCATCGGACGATAGACGTTCAGCTCGAAATTGCCTGACGCACCGCCCATATTGACGGCCACGTCATTTCCCAGCACCTGACAGCAGAGCATAGTCATGGCTTCACACTGCGTCGGGTTCACTTTGCCCGGCATAATGGAGCTACCCGGTTCATTTTCCGGGATGCTGATTTCACCAATGCCGCAGCGCGGGCCAGAGGCCAGCCAGCGCACATCGTTGGCGATTTTCATCAGTGATGCCGCCAGCCCTTTCAGCGCACCATGGGTGTGAACCAGCGCGTCGCAGGTTGCCAGCGCCTCAAACTTATTGGGCGCGGTAACAAACGGTTGCCCGGTAATCGCGGCCAGCTCTTCCGCCACGCGCACCGCGTACTCCGGATGGGTATTTAACCCCGTCCCCACCGCCGTGCCGCCCAGCGCCAGCTCAGAGAGATGCGGCAGGCTGTACTCAATGTGTTTGAGATTGTGTTCCAGCATCGCCACCCAGCCGGATATCTCCTGTCCAAGGGTCAGCGGCGTGGCATCCTGCAGGTGGGTACGCCCGATTTTGACGATATCACTGAAGGCCTGGGCTTTCTCGTTAAGGGTGCTTTTAAGCACATTTAGCTGCGGGATCAGCTGTTCACGGATGGCAATCACCGCCGCCACGTGCATTGCCGTCGGGAAGACATCGTTGGAGCTCTGGCTCTTGTTAACGTCATCGTTCGGGTGAACCTTACGCTCCATACCGCGCACGCCGCCCAGCAACTCGCTTGCCCGGTTGGCCAGCACTTCATTCATGTTCATGTTGCTCTGCGTGCCAGAGCCGGTCTGCCAGATGGCCAGGGGGAATTCGTCGGGATGCTTGCCCGCCAGCACTTCGTCGGCGGCACTGATGATGGCGTTGGCTTTGTCAGCCGCCAGCAGGCCCAGATCCAGATTCACTTTGGCGGCGGCACGTTTGGTTAGCGCCAGCGCCTGAATCAGCGAAACGGGCATTTTCTCTGTCGAGATACGGAAATGTTCCAGCGAGCGCTGGGTTTGCGCCCCCCAGAGTTTGTCGGCCGGAACGTCGATCGCGCCCATCGAATCTTTCTCACGGCGATGCGTTGTCATTACTTTCTCCTTGATAATTAAAGATGGGATTGCTCACATGCTTAAGAGATAAGTATTGATGACTTCTGAGAAACGTTATGGCGCTTTGTGCGCTCTTTTTGGTGTCGGGTGGCGTAGCCGCCACCCGGCTTTTTAGCTTACTTCACACATGCCGAACACTGAGAGGACTGGATCTGCTTGAAGAAGTCATTGCCTTTGTCATCCACCAGGATAAACGCCGGGAAATCTTCCACTTCAATTTTCCAGATCGCTTCCATACCCAGTTCCGGGTATTCCACGCACTCCAGGCTCTTGATGCTGCCCTGCGCCAGTACGGCCGCCGGACCACCGATACTGCCCAGGTAGAACCCACCGTGCTTGTGGCACGCGTCCGTCACCTGCTGGCTGCGGTTGCCTTTCGCCAGCATGATCATGCTGCCGCCGTTGGCCTGGAGCTGGTCTACATAGGAGTCCATGCGGCCTGCGGTGGTTGGGCCTAATGAGCCGGAGGCATAACCCTCTGGCGTTTTCGCCGGGCCCGCGTAGTAGATCGGATGATCTTTGATGTACTGCGGCAACCCTTCGCCGTTGTCCAGGCGCTCTTTCAGCTTCGCATGGGCGATGTCGCGGCCGACGATGATCGTGCCGTTCAGGGAGAGACGCGTCGAGACCGGGTACTGAGACAGCTGCGCCAGAATCTCTTTCATCGGACGGTTCAGATCAACGCGAACCGCTTCACCTTCACCGGCTTTACGCAGCGCTTCCGGAATGTATTTACCCGGATTGTTCTCCAGTTTTTCGATCCACACGCCTTCACGGTTGATCTTCGCTTTGATATTACGATCCGCCGAGCATGAGACGCCCATACCCACCGGGCAGGATGCGCCGTGGCGCGGCAGACGGATCACACGCACGTCGTGAGCAAAGTATTTACCGCCGAACTGTGCGCCGAGCCCCAGATTACGCGCTTCTTCCAGCAGCTCCTGCTCAAGCTGAACATCACGGAACGCCTGGCCGTGTTCGTTCCCTTCGGTTGGCAGGCCGTCGTAGTATTTGGTCGATGCCAGCTTCACGGTTTTCAGCGTCGCTTCCGCCGACGTGCCGCCAATGACAAAGGCGATATGGTATGGCGGGCAGGCTGCAGTCCCCAGAGTACGCATTTTTTCCACCAGGTAGTTCTTCAGCTTGCCCGGTGTGAGCAGCGCTTTCGTTTCCTGGTAGAGGTAGGTTTTATTGGCTGAACCGCCGCCTTTCGCGATGCAAAGGAATTTGTACTCATCGCCGTCCACGCTGTAGAGGTCAATTTGCGCAGGCAGGTTGGTGCCGGTGTTGACCTCTTTATACATATCCAGCGCCGCGTTTTGCGAGTAGCGCAGGTTGTCTTCGGTGTAAGTGTTGTAGACACCGTGCGCCAGCGCGGCTTCATCGCCGCCACCGGTCCAGACACGCTGGCCTTTTTTACCCACGATGATGGCCGTACCGGTATCCTGGCAGGTCGGCAGAATGCCTTTTGCCGCGATATCGGAGTTACGCAGGAACTGCAGCGCGACATACTTATCGTTTTCGCTGGCCTCCGGGTCGCTGAGAATATCGGCCACCTGCTGCTGATGCGCAGGACGGAGCATAAACGAGGCGTCGTGGAAGGCGTGCTGCGCCAGTAAGGTCAGCGCCTGCGGATCGACCTTGAGGATCTCCTGCCCTTCAAACTCAGAGACAGAGACGTGATCGCGGGTTAACAGGTAATATTCGGTCTGATCCTTACCGAGCGGGAAAGGATCCTGGTAATGAAAGGGTTTGTTCGACATTGTTCTCTCACTTACTGCGTCGGTCTGATTATTCAGGGCAGATGTTCCGCTGCCCGGCTTAAAAGCGAGTCAGCTTATCCTACACAATTTTTTAACAAAAACTGAGACTAGTACGACTTTTTACATCCGCAGGTTACTTCCATGTGGTTTATTGCTTTAATACCCGGAGTTTATTCCACATTTGAATCAGGGCTTGATAATGCAAAAACTCATCAACTCAGTGCAAAACTACGCCTGGGGAAGTAAAACTGCGTTAACGGAACTCTACGGTATCGCGAACCCGGACAACCTGCCGATGGCAGAACTGTGGATGGGCGCCCACCCGAAGAGCAGCTCAAAAGTTGAAGATGCCAGCGGCCAGGTGCGCGCGCTGCGCGACGTAATTGATGCCGATAAAGCCACGCTGCTGGGTAACAGCGTGGCCAACCGTTTTGGCGAGCTGCCGTTCCTGTTTAAGGTGCTGTGTGCCGATCAACCTCTCTCCATCCAGGTTCACCCGAACAAGAAAGCCTCTGAAATTGGCTTTGCAAAAGAGAATGCGGCCGGTATCCCGTTAGATGCCGCCGAGCGTAACTATAAAGATCCGAACCACAAGCCGGAGCTGGTCTTTGCGCTGACCCCTTTCCTGGCGATGAACGCGTTTCGCGAGTTCTCCGAGATCATCTCTCTGCTGCAGCCGGTCGCAGGAGCGCATAACGCTATCGCACATTTCCTGGCAAATCCGAACGCGGAAAGCCTGAGCCAGCTGTTCGCCAGCCTGCTCAACATGCAGGGCGACGAGAAATCCCACGCCCTGGCGGTGCTGAAAGCGGCGCTGGACGGCCAGCAGGGCGAACCATGGGACACCATCCGTCTGATTTCTGCGTTTTACCCGGACGACAGCGGCCTGTTCTCCCCGCTGCTGCTGAACGTGGTGAAACTAAACCCGGGCGAAGCCATGTTCCTGTTCGCGGAAACGCCGCATGCCTATCTGCAGGGTGTGGCGCTGGAGGTAATGGCCAACTCGGACAACGTACTGCGCGCGGGTCTGACGCCGAAATATATCGACATCCCTGAACTGGTGGCTAACGTGAAGTTTGTGGCAAAACCTGCTGCCGAGCTGCTTACTCAGCCCGTCAAAAATGGCGCAGAGCTGGACTTCCCTATTCCGGTTGACGATTTTGCTTTCTCCCTGCACGACCTCAGCCAGACCGAAACGACCATCGCGCAGGAGAGCGCGGCGATCCTGTTCTGCGTTGAGGGTGAAGCGACACTGCATAAAGGCGAACAGCGTCTGGTGCTTAAGCCGGGTGAGTCAGCATTCGTTGCTGCTAATGAGTCCCCGGTCAGCGTGAGCGGTACCGGTCGCCTGGCGCGCGTATTTAATAAGCTTTAGACAATACTGAATTTTTTAACAACTCTTGCTAAGCTAGTGGCAGGCTTTATATCTCCGGGCGGTTTCTACCGCCTGGTTTCATTTTAGGGATAGTCGCAATGAAAAAATCGGTCGTAGCGGTAGGCGTGATTGTAGCGTTAGGCGTAGTCTGGACGGGAGCATCCTGGTTTACCGGGAAGCAGCTGGAGAGCCGTCTGGCTGAGATGGTGGCACAGGCTAACAGCCAAATTAAGCGTGGCGCACCGGAAGCGGGTGTAGAGCTGAGCTATCAGAATTATGAGCGCGGGGTATTCACCAGCCATATGCAGCTTGTGGTGAAGCCCGTTGCCGGAAATGAAAATGGCTGGCTGAAGCCGGGCCAGACGGTGGTGCTGGATGAGGTGGTAAGTCACGGTCCGTTCCCGCTGGCGCAGCTGAAGTCCTTTAATCTGATCCCATCAATGGCGTCCGTTCACACCGTGCTGGTGAATAACGACTTAACTAAGCCGCTGTTCGAACTGGCAAAAAATGAATCACCTTTCGCGGTTGATACCCGCATCAGCTATGCCGGTGACACCAGCTCGAATATCGCGCTGAAGGCGCTGAACTACGAGAAAGAGAACGAGAAAGTCACCTTCAGCGGTGGCAACTTCACCGTAGATGCTGACCGCGAAGGGAACGTGCTCTCCCTGACAGGGGAAGCGCAAAGCGGTCTGGTCAACGCCGTTAACGAATACGATCAGAAGGTACAGATTACCTTCAACAATTTGAAAGCAGACGGCAACAGCCGCATGACCAACTTCAAAGAGCGTATCGGCGATCAGAAACTCTCGATTGATAAGATTGCCATTGCGATTGAAGGTAAAGAGATGGCCGTGCTGGAAGGCATGGACGTTGATGGTAAATCGGATGTCTCCAAAGACGGTAAGAGCATCAATACTCAGCTGGATTACACCCTGAAGAGCCTGAAAGTGCAGAATCAGGACCTGGGTACCGGCAAGCTTTCGCTGAAGATCGGCAATATTGACGGTCAGGCGTGGCATGAATTCAGCCAGAAATACAGCAAAGAGAGCCAGGCGCTGCTGACCGATGCCGCGCTGCAGCAGAACCCGGAAGTGTATCAGCAGCAGGCGATGGCCGTGCTGTTCAACAACCTGCCTATCCTGCTCAAAGGTGAACCGGTGATCACCGTCGCTCCGCTGAGCTGGAAAAACAGCAAAGGCGAAACCAGCTTTAACCTGTCTCTGTTCCTGAAAGATCCGGCAACCGCAACGGGCGAACCGCAAACGCTGGCCCAGGAAGTGGATCGCAGCGTGAAGTCTCTGGACAGCAAGCTGACGATCCCAATGGACATGGCAACCGAGTTTATGACTCAGATTGCGAAGCTTGAAGGGTACGGCGATGACGATGCCGGTAAGCTGGCAAACCAACAGGTGAAAGGCCTGGCGGCGATGGGCCAGATGTTCCGCATCACAAAGGTGGACGACAACACGATTTCCACCAGCCTGCAGTATGCCAACGGCCAGGTGACGCTCAACGGTGACAAAATGCCGCTGGAGGACTTTGTCGGCATGTTTGGAATGCCTGCCCTGGGCATGCCGGAACCGGCTGAACCAGCAGCGCCAGCCGAACCTGCGGCGCCGCAGCAGTAAACGACAAAACCCCTCGCATGAGGGGTTTTTTATTGCCGGGGGGCGGCGATGCCTTATCTGGCCTACGCTCCGCAACGTGCTCTGGGTTATTTCACCGTGACTAACCGCGCCGCCACAATCTGGTGCCCGGCCTGCACGTCTGTTTTTTCGATGCGTTGCATGATCCTGTCCGCCAGCGTGTAGCCCATCTCCCGTGCGGGTGTGGTGGCCCAGACGATGGGCAGATCGTCCAGCGCATTTTCGCCAACGTCGGCAAATGCCCCTAACGCCACCTGATGGCCGAAGAAGGTTTCAACACCCCCCTCACCGCTCTGACGCCCGGCGCGGATCAGACCAAACCAGGCCCCCATCGCAATCACATCGTTATAGCAAATCACGGCGCTTATCGTCGGGCTGCTGCTTAACAGCGCACCGATCGCTTCTGCGGCTTTTTTCTGACTGGATTCACACTCTACCACCCACTCGCTGTGGAACGGTAAACCGTATTTAATCAGCGTCGCGCAATAACCGCCCACCCGTTCGGCGCGGGTCAACGACGAGCTTTTTCCGCCGAGCCAGGCAATCCGCTGATGTCCGCGACGAATAAGATGCTCGGTCAACATTTGGGCCGCCTGCATGTTATCTGGCCGCAGGGTATCGGCTTCATCCAGATAACTGGCGCGCGACGCAAAGACCAGCGGCACCCCTTTTGCGGCCGCGCGCTCGCATAATTCACTGCTCACGCCCGATGCTCCGGCAACAATCACACCGTCAACGCCCTGGGTGAGCAGCATGTCGAGCCGGGAAAGAAGCTGGTCCGGCTCGCGCCCGCCGTGGAGCAGAAACACCATTCGTCCCTGCGCCTCCAGCGCTTCGGTTAACCCGGCGGTCAGTTCGGCGTAAAAGGGTGAAGTCAGGTCACGCACGATCAGGCCAATCACGCCGCTTTGTCCCCCGCGCAGGGCCGACGCCTGACGGTTACGCACAAAACCCAGTTGTTCAACGGCGTCGTTAACCCGCTGACCGGTCGCGGGAGAGATGCGCCCTTTTCCACTCAGGACCAGTGAAACGGTGCTGACGGAAACCCCCGCCGCCAGCGCGACATCGTTGATGGTGATCTTTTTCGCTACAGCCATGTGTTGGCGTGACTCCCTGATAATGAGATCGGTAAAACGTTTTATCAATACGTTATCTTTATACTACCAGTGAAAGGCTGAGAATGTGATTCAGCGCGCACTAAACTTTGATAAAACGTTTTATCTTCTCGCAGCATTGAAGCAGACAAACTGATTTTAACAATAAAGGAGTCGTTTTATGACGGCGAAAACAGCACAAAAAATATCGCTGTGGGAATTTTTCCAGCAACTGGGTAAAACCTTTATGCTGCCCGTGGCGCTTCTCTCGTTCTGCGGGATCATGCTCGGGATCGGCAGCTCGCTCAGCAGTAAGGACGTCATTACGCTGATCCCGTTCCTCGGTACCCCTGTGCTACAGGCGATCTTTATCTGGATGAGTAAGGTCGGCTCCTTTGCCTTCAGTTTCCTGCCCGTGATGTTCTGTATCGCCATCCCGCTGGGCCTGGCGCGTGAGAATAAAGGCGTGGCGGCGTTCGCCGGTTTTGTGGGCTACGCGGTGATGAACCTTGCGGTGAACTTCTGGCTGACCGCCAAAGGCATCCTGCCCACTACCGATGCTGCGGTGCTGAAAGCCAACAACATTCAGAGCGTGATTGGTATTCAGTCTATCGACACCGGGATCCTCGGCGCGGTGATCGCGGGGGTCATTATCTGGATGCTGCATGAGCGCTTCCACAATATCCGCCTCCCCGATGCCCTGGCATTCTTCGGCGGCACCCGCTTCGTGCCAATTATTACTCTCGTGGTCATGGGGCTGTTTGGTCTGGTCATCCCGCTGATCTGGCCGGTCTTTGCGCTCGGTATCAACGGTATTGGTCGTATCATTAACGGCGCGGGCGATTTCGGCCCGATGATCTTCGGTACCGGCGAACGTCTGCTGCTGCCGTTTGGCCTGCAACATATTCTGGTGGCGCTGATTCGCTTCACCGAAGCAGGCGGCACCATGGAAGTGTGCGGTCATGATGTAAGCGGTGCGCTGACCATCTTCCAGGCGCAGCTGAGCTGCCCAACCACTCATGGCTTCTCTGAGAGTGCGACCCGCTTCCTGTCACAGGGTAAAATGCCGGCCTTCCTCGGCGGTCTGCCAGGCGCGGCGCTGGCGATGTACCACTGCGCCCGACCTGAAAATCGTCACAAAATTAAAGGGCTGTTGATTTCCGGAGTAATCGCCTGCGTCGTAGGCGGTACGACTGAGCCTATCGAATTCCTGTTCCTGTTTGTCGCGCCGGTGCTGTATCTCATCCACGCGGTGCTAACCGGTCTGGGCTTTACCGTGATGGCGGTGCTGGGCGTCACCATCGGTAACACTAAAGTAAAATACACCTCATTAAGAATTGAGGCGTAAAAACAGCTATACCTGTCGCCGCAATGGGTTACCAAAGAGGTGATGACCAATGCCTGCACATGTTACAATCTTAAGAAATACAGTACGTCCAGTGAAATTCAATACCATGAATCGTCCACGCTTATATTCATATATCCGTTACTCCAGCGAACGACAAGGCAGAGGTAACTCGATCGAGCGACAGAAGAGTTACATTGCGGAAATGGCAAAAAAGATCGCTGCTGAGTACGATCTGGAAATTTTCGAGGAATACCAAGATTTAGGAGTATCCGCGTACAAAGGTAAAAACGTTCAGGAAGGAGCATTATCGGATTTTATAGCCCAGGTTGAATCCGGCTTGATCCCAAAGGGGTCTTTCCTTTTGATTGAATCCCTTGATCGCTTCTCACGCCAGAACGCCATGCAAGCAGATAACCTTTTCACCAGTTTATTGCTTAATGGCATCACGGTAATTACCGGGATTGATAAACAGATTTACAGGCAGACTGAAGTAAACACCGAGATATTGCAGCAACTGATGTTTAGCGTGATGTTGTTCAGCCGTGCAAACGAAGAAAGTTCAACCAAATCACACCGCACCATTGCAAGTGCTCTATCCAAGATCAGACGCCACCAAAAAAGGAAACCAGGTGATCCTGTAATCGCAATTAAAGAGTTAGGGTCGGATAAATGGTGGACAGATTCGAGTACTGGGTATGTCAATCCGCATCCAGTCCTGTTCCCCATAGCAAAAAAAATTATCCAGTTAAAACAAGACGGTTGGTCAAATCGAATGATCCTTATGCACCTGAAAAACAACTACGATGGACCGGTTATTGGCAACAAAAAATCAAAAGGTATATGGAATATGCAGCATTGTTCCAGAATCCTTGAGCCAGCCATTTATGGACGAAAAGTAATCACTGTAAACAATGCAGAATACGTTCTGGATGATTATTACCCTGCTATCATCAGCAAAGATGAATACGAAGCGTTAAAGATCCAAGTTGGAAACAAAGGGTTTGCCCCGAATCGCGAGATTAACCCTGAAATACCGTTACTTTCCGGTATTGGCATTTTGCATTGTGCGCACTGCTCATGTTACATGGTTAAGGCTAAATCAACCCTTAAGAACCATCCACATGCTTACCGTTACCAATGCGCATCCAGAGATCTACATCAGGATTGTAATAAGTGGGGATTCAGGGCAAGCACTCTTGAAAGGACAATTTTACAACTGATAGCTGATAGAATATTCTTACAGACGAAATATCAACCATCTGGTTTAGAATGGAAAATATCGGACATAGAATCGAAAATTGAGAACTATGTATTAGCTATAGGTTCAGCTAAAAGCCCGGCAATCATTAACAGCATGACTTCGCAAATTGAACAACTTGAACAAGAAAAACAAAGCCTGGTAGAGGAAAAAAGGCTATACGATGAATCAATCGTGCAAATGAACACTGAAGGGTGGGACAAATTCAGGAAGTTTGATATTAATGACGCACTTAACCCTTTACGCGCAAAAATAAGGGCAAACATTAAGACCGTTATTACGCGCATAGACTGCTCCAGAATAGATAAGAAACACAACTTGTTTACCATCACATACCGCGATCAGCATAAACAGCGTATCGTTATCGAAAACAACTCAGGCTGGAAGAAGGGTAAGATTTATGTTGAAGCACAGACTATAAACGATACTCAAATTCTTGAATCTGAGGGGTTGATACTACATGATCATATTGACATATTGATCAACCGAGATAAGTTCATGACGGAAGCGAAAAAACGATTAGAACATCCCCGAACGCTGATCGATGAACTGACGGAATAAAGGCAAGTATTAGCTCCAATGTGAAAACATCCCATATTCCAATGTAAACACAAGATGTTATTATTATCCATCGCTATAACGCCATGAATCGCTCTGTATCTTGTCAGAGCGATTAAAGTAGGCGTGGGCATTATTTAATACCAAAACCCCGTAAAACTCGATACAGTGCGTTTTAGAGCAAGGGGGCTAAATTACATTATCCATTACGTCTACATACTGATTCCATTGTTCCGCTTCTTATCGAAACACCTCTATAGTTGCTGTAACTCCCCAGGTAAGTTGAATGTAATCCCCTTCTTTGGGAATACTCGATACTAACCCGCCCCTCCCCACCTTAACATTAAGCATATCATTCCTTGAAAAACCATTAAATACAATAACCTTCGTAGCCATGCCACCTCTTCTACCCGCGCCAATCGATCTATTTCATAGATTAATATGCGATTATTGATAGATCTTATAGATCAATATAAAATCAAGTCTCTCAGCCTGATTTCACTTCGAAATCAACCAATTTACGTTTACTGAAGAGTCGCAGTTTTTTCGATAGCACAAGGAAAGACATACGCATGAAGCCAATAAAACTCATTAAGATCATCACGTTGAATGCCTTTTTGATTTCAAGCAGCGCTACAGCAGCCTCAGATAACCGCATCAGTTTCCAGAATATTGATACCGTGGATGACCTTATGGCGCTCCCGGCAAGTGAGCTTTGCCTGAATGGTGGACCTACGTCAGATGACATAGAACTCATATTGCTAAATGGCCCCCTGGCACGTTCTATGTATCAAAATGACCCTACGGCAGCAAGGATGGTCATTAATGAACAGTCCGCAAACATTAAAGCTAGAATCAAAGAAAAGTGCTCAAATCCAGATAAGCCCGTGCGTAAATTAACTAAAGGAATGTTTAAGAACGGAGAAGATGTGTGCAAACGTGGAGCGCCGACGATAGAAGAAGCTAAAGTATTCATTAACGAGTCGGACGATCCTGAATTGAATATTGATAAACAATTGCAAGCCATTCCTTATGAATATCGCCTCATATTGGAAGAAGGTGCGAAATTAAATGGGTATACACTTCGTGAAATGTTTATTGAGGACATAGCTACGAAGATCTCAAAAAGTTGGGAAAAAGCGTGTGCTGATAAATCATATTTTCAGAATAAAGCAAAGAACATCACAACCGCTCATGACAAGCTAACAACACCGCACTCCCCTGAAGAAGATTATCGTATTGCGGATAAAAAGCTTAACGATACATGGAAAGAACTACCAACTGAAACACGTAAATCTTTGCTACCATCGCAACGAAAATGGATCAAAAAACAGGCTACCTGCAATCAGGATGTTCAATGCCTAATTGACATGACCAATAAGCGCATCACTGAACTGGAGGCTGAAAATGCTAAGTAATGACGTAACCGTAGTATTGGTCCATGACTATTTAGCACAATCACCGGACAATTCCTACCAAGGAAAATACACAGTAGGGCGATTTCACCTGACAGATGCGTTCATCGTTCAATATATGAAGCTGTTACATGGGGTCGAAATACCTGATTCATGGATCAGTAGCAGCTTCACTAACATATCAGATACCGATACCCGTAAGGTTATGTATATGGAAGGTTGCGATATGTTATCGAAAGATACAATGAACGAAATCCGTAATGCAGTGAAGTCCCCGCCTGACAAGCTGAAAATATATCGTAATGGAGAGCGTATTGTTAAGATAGAAGTTATGGAGAAACAAAATGACCTCAAAATTTAAAAAGTCAAAGACAATTGTTGCCTTCTTCTTCGGACTTTATATATTGAACGGAATAGCAATAACACCCAGCCAAGCCAGAACATCTGAATCAATACATCTCTCGAACGGAGGTTCAGCATTTTTACAACAAAACGAACAATCAATAAAGCCATCTATAATCGATATACTTCCAAGGCTGTATACAACCGAAGAAGTTTATGCACGATTTCAGGAACATGAGTTCAGAGCAACAAACGACTTCAAAAAGTGCCGATTGATGGTTACAGGAAAAATAAAAAGAATTAGCACAGCCACTTTCAGTAAAAATCCGGTAGTAACATTACATATCCCTGATTCAAGTGAAGGCCTGAAGTTCTTTTTCGAAAATACGGATTATGATAACAATACTGTAGCAGCGTTAAACGTAGGTGATACAGTAATTATTGCAGGATGGAATACACGGCCAGGAACATTTGGGGGCATTATATTAGATGATTCTCAAATCATGACTAAAATGGTCTCAAAGAAGAAAATACAAATGCTGGCTGTAAATGGTGGCGTCTATGATCGGAAGATTTGCCAGAAGTAACGCACAATACGCTCTTAAAATTCCGAGAAGAATCCTCCAGCCTCAAACATCAAAGCTATGATTTATTGAAGAAACATATTACTTATCGTAATGAAGAAAACAAAAATGAAACCGAAAGATAAATTAGATTTCATATCAGATTTAATATAGCTTCCAATTTACAGTGACCTGCTCCCCGTTGATTAGTACACCCCGATGTTAGTAATGTCTTCATAAGCCACATGAGGACATCCCCATGAAGAAGCGTTTTTCCGACGAACAGATCATC
>NZ_JBMKHJ010000040.1:0-40539 GCF_049237265.1 Enterobacter cloacae complex sp. IR5384
ATCAGACACCGTCTGAATTTGCAGCGGGCTGGAGAAAGGGTCATTCTGAGAATGAAGATTCCGACGTTACTAACTGAGTGTTGTATCTAATCGTGGGGGCAGGTCATCCTGGCAACGAAGGAGGACGCCAGATCCTGCTGGGCAATATGCTGAAGACCATCACCGCAAATGGCACAAAGACACAGCAACTGGCGGAAGAGGATATTGCTGAGGTCCTGAGAACCCGTTTTGCGCTGACGGCCGCGTAACGGATCGGGGGACAATTTCGCTTTCAGCACAGACCGGGTTTTATACGCTGTGCCGGTTGCGTAAACCGTCCCCCCACTGTAATAACAGACTGAACGACGCGGGCAGTACCGTGAGTGTGACCAGCGTCGCGACCAGCAACCCCCCGATAATGGCATACGCCATAGGTCCCCAGAATACCTGGTGCGAGATGGGGATCATGCCCAGAATGGCGGCACAGGCGGTCAGACAGATAGGTCTGGCCCGGTGCTCTGCGGCTGCGATAATGGCGGCATCGTTCGTCATCCCCTGAGCCAGATTGCTGTCAGCTTCGCCGAGCAGGATCACCGCGTTACGAATGATCATGCCCGCCAGCGCGATCACGCCTAGCAGGGCGACGAACCCCATCGGTGTTCCACCCGGCAGCATCGCCAGAACGATGCCCGGTAAGCCAAACGGGGCCATGAACAGGGCCAGAAACATCCGGGAATAGCGTCGTAGCTGAAGCATCAGCAATAACAACATAATGACCAGCGTCACCGGAAGAACGGTAAAGACAGAGCGGTTTCCTTTATCGGATTCCGCAACCGCGCCGCCTTCCTCAATACTGTAGCCCGCAGGCAAACGGGCACGCAGTTTATCCACTGCCGGGCGCAGCGCGGCGGAGACGACCTCGGCTCTGAGTCCCGGCGCAAGGTCAGTTTGCACGGTGATAAACGGCAGGCGCTGACGACGCCAGACAACCGGATCGTCCACACCCCAGACCGGCGTTGCGACAGCACTGAGCGGAATTTTTTTGCCATCGTTCCCCTCAACGGTCAGTGACGACAGTGTGGCCAGATTAAGACGTTCACTGTCTCTGGCGCGGAGCACCACATCCACCAGCCGGTCATTATCCCGTATTGAGGTCACGACGCTGCCGGACCAGACCGTATTCAGCGTCCGGGCCAGACTTTCTGACGACACGCCCGCAGCCCGGGCCGCCGTCTGATTCACCTCAAGGGTAATCACTCTCTCCGGTTCACCGGCGGTCTGGTTGACTTCACGTGAGAGCGGTGACTGGCCAATCACTTCCGTCAGGTGATTCGCCAGCGCCCGAACCTTCACATAGTCCGGCCCGCTAACCCGGTATTTGATTGGCCAGCCGACCGGGGGGCCGAGCTCCAGGGGCGATACGCGTGTGATGATGTCGCTAAATTGCGTCGCCAGTATCTTGTTCAGCTGTGCGTGCAGACGGTCGCGGGCGGCGAGGTTTTTCGCGACCACCACCAACTGGGCACTGTTTTCATTCTCCAGCAGCACATCCATTGGCAGATAAAAACGGATGGCGCCCGATCCCACGTATGTTGAGTAATGATCGATATTGCTATTGCCTGCCAGCGCCTTCTCCAGCTTTTCGGCCTCTCTTTGCGTTTCCGACTGTGAGGCGTTGGCCGGAAGCGTCAGGCTCACCAGCAGCTCTGGTCTGTCGGAAGCGGGAAAAAACTCGCCTTGCATAAACGTCGTCCCGTACAGGGACAAACCCAGTGCGGCAAGGGCACAAAGCACGGTGGTGAGTCGGTGGCGCAATACCTTACGCAGCAGCCAGTGATACCCGCGTGCGAGCCGCCCCGGGCCGGAGGCATGATGCCTGACGTTCTCCGGCAGCAGCCATGTTCCGGTCAGCGGTGAAAACAGGATCGCGACCACCCATGAACACAGCAGGGCAATCAGCACGACCGCAAACAGAGAAAAGCAGTATTCACCCGCGCTGGATGCCGCAAAGCCGACCGGAATAAATCCGGCGATCATCACCAGTGTGCCGGTGAGCATCGGGAATGCCGTCGTGGTGAACGCCCGGGTTGCCGCTTGCCGACGGGAATCGCCAGCTTCCAGACGAGAAACCATGGTTTCCACGGTGATCATGGCGTCATCCACCAGCAGACCCAGCGCAATAATCAGTGCCCCGAGCGAGATGCGCTGCAAGCCAATCCCGGCCAGCATCATTCCGGCGAAGGTCATGGCCAGAACCAGCGGGATTGCCGCAGCCACAACCAGCCCCGCCCGTAGCCCCAGAGAGACAAATGAAACGGCCAGGACGATAACCACCGCTTCAATAAGAACCCTGATAAAACCACTCACCGCGTCGCTGACTACCGCGGATTGATCGGCGACCTTCACCATCTCGATACCGTGCGGCAGCCCGGCGCTGAGGGCGGCCACTCTTTGATTCAACGCGGCGCCAAAGCGCAGCATATTGCCTGTCGGCGCCATTGAAATCGCCAGCCCGATAGCCGGTTTTCCGTTAACCCGGAACGCCGGTGAGGGCGGTTCGGCGCTTTTCCGGGTGAGGGTGGCAATGTCAGTCAGGGGGATATAACGATTGTTAATATGCAGCGTGACCGCGCGTAAACTCTCCTCTGAGCTGAGCGCACCGCTGACGTGGAGTGCGATGTTCTCCTGCCCCGTGCGTATGATGCCCGCCGGGACGACTGCATTCTGCGCCCTGAGCGCCTCCGCCACCTGCTGAATATCCAGACCCATCCCCGCCAGACGGGCCGGGGAAAAGGTCAGAACCATCTGTTCCTGCTGTTCACCCAGCAGGGTGGTTTTGCCGATATCCGGCAGGGACATCAGCTCCCGACGCAGTGTCTCCACCCGATCCCGAACCTCCCGCAGGGTATAGCCTTCGGGGATGAAGCCATAAATTGTGCCGAACGTGTCGTCAAATTCGTCGTTGACATCAGGGCCCTGAACGCCTTCTGGCAGGGACGGGGCGATATCCTGCATTTTCTTCCGCACCTGGTACCAGATATCCGGCACCGTTTGCGGCGGCGTATCATCGCGCAGGTTGACATGAATAACGGTGCGTCCTGCCCGGGTTTCGCTTTCGATATAATCAAGCCAGGGGATCTCCTGTAACTTTTTCTCAAGCGTATCCGTCAGTAGGCGAGTCGTGTCCGCTACCGATGCCCCCGGCCATTGCGCGGAGACCACGGCCGTTTTGATGGTAAACGCCGGATCTTCGTTGCGCGGCAGGCGCTCGTAACAGAACACGCCCATCGCCATCACTAGCAGCATAAAGAAACTGACCATCTGCTGATTTTTAAGCGCCCAGGCGGAGAGGTTAAATGTCTCTTTTGTGCTTCTCATGTTCATGGCTGCTCCTCCCCGGCAATCACCTGTTCTCCTGAGCGTAATTTGCTCACGCCAGCCGTAATCACCCTGTCACCGGGCGCAAGACCGGAGGCGATGATGACGGAGGAGGCCGTGTAACGTGCAGGCACAACCACGCGCAGTTGCGCCTGAGATTGCCGGTTGATTACAAACACAGCGGGCTTGTCTGCGTAACGACTCAGTGCCGACGCAGGAAGGACGTAACCGCACGCGGCACTGGAGGGCAGGGTTACGGTGACGCTGGCACCCAGTGCCATGGCGGCGGGCGAGTTGTTCAGGGTGGCTCTGACCCGCCAGGTACGGGTCAGGGGATCGGCCTGAGGCGTGATATCGCGTAACAGAGCTGAAGCATTGACCGTCGGGTCGCTGAGCAAGGCGACGCGGAATTCGGCCTTATCCGGTGAGGGGATCTCATCAGGCGCGGCAACATCAAACACCACATCGCGGGCTTCACCGGTCGCCAGCGTCAGCACCGACTGGCCTGCGCTGACAATCTGGCCCGCAGAGGCGCTGACCGCGGTAATGATGCCTTCCTTCGGCGAGAGAAGGCGGGTCCAGCCCAGGCTTTCCCGGGCGTTGCGCAGTGCCGCCTCGCTACTTTTCAGACGCGCGCTGGCGACAAGCCAGTCTGCACGGGCTGTGTCGAGTTGTGTGCGGGCTATAGCGCCGGTGGACATCAGCGTTTGCATTCTGTTGACGTTGAGCGCGGCAATCTGCGCTGAGGCTTTGGCACCCTCATAGTCAGCGGTGGCCGCGTCGAGCTGATTTTGTCCGGTGGTATTGTCGAGGGTCGCCAGCAGTTGCCCGGCGGTAACCCGATCGCCAATATCGACGAC
Organism: Enterobacter cloacae complex sp. IR5384; assembly: GCF_049237265.1. Lineage (NCBI taxonomy): Bacteria > Pseudomonadati > Pseudomonadota > Gammaproteobacteria > Enterobacterales > Enterobacteriaceae > Enterobacter > Enterobacter cloacae complex sp. IR5384. Next base: position 4,218 of record NZ_JBMKHJ010000040.1, read on the forward strand.
GCGCGTGAGGATCCTGCCCCCGGTACGGAAACTCAGCGTCGTCTCATCATGGGCATGGATCTCACCGGTTCTTTCCAGTGCTGGCAGCGTTTTCGCTGAACCCACCACACTGTAGCGTACCGCCCGCACGGGGGGCGGCGTGTTTTCGTGTTTATCGCCGCAACCGGTTAGCGGGAAGATAGCCAGGGCAAGTATCACCAGGGGAATAAAGTGTAGCCAGGAAAGGGTGCGCGCCACGCTGTATACATGATGCAGGCTGTGGCGGAGGGAGAGAATGAATTCGTCTGACATAACGCCGCTCCAGAAAAGGGATGGCGTTATTTAATCGGCTGTTCATCGAGAAAGATTCGATGTTGTGTCAAGGGTTTATCAAGAGCGGGAATTTTCCTCGTCACAAGCGCGCCAGGGCAGTTGGATGCGCACCAGAAGCCCTCCGGTTTCTGGTAATGACGCGCTAATACTTCCCCCATGCGCCTGACAAATCGCCTGCGCAATTGATAAACCGAGGCCGCTGCCACCGGAGTGCCGGGCGCGTGATTGTTCCTCGCGGCTAAATCGCTTAAACATGTCCGGTAAAAAGTGCTTTGATACACCCGGACCGTCATCGGCGAATTCGAGGGTGTACTGCCCCTGGGCATAATGCAGGGCCACCTCCAGATGGCCTCCCTCGCATCCGTAGCGGAGTGAATTCTCCATGAGGATCGTAAATACCTGTCCCATACGGAACGCATCGCCTCTGAAGGGGCATGCGCGCGGGTTACGCAACGTTATCGTAAAATTATGCGCATCGGCCTGCGGGGTTATCCAGTCTGCCCGCTCCTGAATCAGCTCATCCAGACGGAATTGCCTGTCTTCAAGCACAAGATTTCCCGCATCAGCCAAAGAGAGAAGGTGCAATTCATCGGTCAGCCGGTTGAGGTGCTGGAGCTGTTTCATCACCATCCCCAACTGCTCCGGGGTGGCGTCAAACACGCCGTCCATCATACCCTGCAAACGCCCAATGGCTGCCGTCAGGGGAGAGCGCAGCTCATGTGCCATGGCAACGTGCGAGGCGCGCAGCTCCTTTTCATAGCGAGCCAGTTGTCCGGTCATGGTATTAAAGTCAGCCGCAAAGCTGATCATTTCTGCGGGCGCATCTTTCACCAGCTCTGCCTGTCGGCCAAACTGTCCATCGGCCACATCTTTGGCCGCATCACGAAGACAGCTGAACTGCAGCGCCAGAGGACGTGCGTGCTTAAGTCCCATTACCACAATGAAGGGGATCATCACCAGCACCAGCAGAGCCACGGTGACCCAGTCAGCCGAGGCGATAGATGGGGTGGAATAACTGAGCCCCCACCAGCTGTCTACAATATCGTGAAAGCGGGCCGGGTTTGACTGCGGATTCTGGCTGAGCGTGAGAAACTCCTGCCGGACCGCTGCGGGCATTTTGCCCATTATCCAGTAGTTCTGCACGGCGTAACGCAGCCACATACAGGCTGCTATAACAATCACGCTGCCAATCGCCAGCGCCAGGATGCGCGCGCAAATCCAGCGCCAGAGGGAGGAATGACGGGTCTTTATCATGGCTGTCTGAACCTGTAACCCACGCCGCGAACGTTAACCAGCACGCCGGAAAGACCCGCGGCTTCGAGTTTTTTACGCAGGTTATAAATATGGGTATCCACCACCCGCTCCAGGGCCTCGCTTTCCGGCAAACAGTGCTCCAGTAAATATTGACGGGAAAAAGGACGCGAAGGTGAACGCATCAGCGTGGTCAGTAGCGAAAATTCCGTTGGGGTCAGATCCAGAACCCGCGGCGTGTTGTCATCATTGATGATGCTCGCCACAATGGCCGTGACATCCACCTCCAGCGTCTGCCAGCGAAGGATCTCTTCTTCGCGCGTGTTTTTATTGCTCCGGCGCAGCACCGCCTGCACCCGTGCCACGACTTCACCTGGATGATAGGGTTTAACGACATAGTCATCAGCCCCGTATCTCAACGCGCCGATGCGATCGGGCGTATCGCCCATAGCCGTCACCATGATAACGGGCACATCGCTTTTGCGACGCAGGCTGGCCAGCACCTCAGTTCCGTTGAGTCCGGGAAGCATGACATCCAGCAAGACAAGATCGGGTTTCCAGCGTTGCGCCATCTCCAGCCCGGCCAGCCCGTCCCCCGTGACGTTCACATCGTAATTTTCACGGCGTAAATAGGCTTCAAGTACGCCAGCCGCATCGGCATCATCTTCAATAATCAGCACCCTTCTGGACAACATCTGTTCACCTTGACCGTTTCTTAACACTATCCCGACTATTCATTGATTTAGCCAAATCATACTGCGCACAACGTAGAAGTGGAGACCAGTATGATAGCGAGAAAAAAAGCCCTGTATATGACCGTTCCGTTTCTGATGACGGCAGCATCCGGCGTACACGCCGATGAGGCACAAACGTCTTCCGACTATTTGACGATTGGGGCAGGAGGACGCTATGCGCCTCGTTATTCAGGCTCTGACAAGCAGGTATGGCAAGGGGTTCCTGTTTTACAGGTGCGCAAAGGTGCATTCTTTATTGATGCGCAGAAAGGCATTGGATATGACCTGCAAAATGACAGCGGCGTGTACCTTGAACATACGCTGGGTTACGACCTGGGGAGGGCGGACGAAAACGCCAGCTGGCGCGAGGGAGCGAATAATCTGAAAGGGATGGGAGAGATCGATACCAGCCTGAATACCGGGCTGGCGGTCGGCTGGCAAATCACTTCCTGGCTGAGTGTGGAAGGCAAAGCGACCCTGCCTGTAACGGACAGTCAGGGGGTAAACTACCAGGCCTCTGTTACGCTGCTCCCTCTACAAACCAGTCAGGACACGATTGCTTTTCAGTCTGCATCCCTGTTTGGCGACAGCCGTTACCTCAATACCTGGTATGGGGTCAGTCAGCAGCAGAGTCAGCGCTCCGGTTATAGCCGTTATTCAGCGCCCGGTGGATTCTACGGTATAGACAGCAGCCTGACATGGAGTCATCAGTTCGATACCCATTGGGGCACGGTACTGAGTGCCGACTACACCTGGCTTGGGGAGCATGCAAATAACAGTCCGATCGTATCGCGACGTAACGAAGGCGCTGTCACCGCCGCCATCACCTGGACATTCTAGTGTGGAGGTGAGAGATGCGATCTTCCTCGGCGTAGCCGGGGTAATCATTACGGCCATCTATGTCATTACCTGGTACGTCTATGTATACGGGTGAACAGAGCTGGCCGGAGCGAGAAAATTCCTGGAAGATTATTTCTTCTTGTTCATCATCGCTTTCAAATCAGCAAACGGATTAAAGGTGGCCACACCCACATCTTTTTGCGCGTCTTCTCCCGCGACAACGGTGGTGCCGTACTGATCCGCTTCGGTGTACTTCGAGTGTTCATGATCGTGGCAAAACAGGCATAACAGCTCCCAGTTACTGCCATCTTCCGGGTTATTGGTATGGTCGTGATCGATATGGTGAACCGTCAGTTCCCGAAGGTTGGAATAGACAAATTCCCGTGAGCAGCGCCCACAGACCCATGGATAAATTTTTAATGCTTTTTCACGGTAGCCGCTTTCCAGCCGCGCGTAGTTTTTAGGGATCAGAGCCATTGCCGGTTTTACCTGCCAGGAAAAGAGTGAGCGAAATTATATCCCATTATGGAACGCAATAGCGATCTGCTCAGGTCAGTCAATTTATTTGACGCTTTCCGTTAAATAAACGGCATTTATTGTTGCCCGGTAATGCGTAGAGTAGAAGAAACGCAACACATTCTCAGGATTACCCCTTATGAAAAAGATCGGATTTTTATCATTTGGTCACTGGACGCCGTCGCCACAGTCCGGTACCCGAACCGCAGCGGACACGCTGCTGCAGTCCATCGACCTGGCCGTGGCCGCTGAAGAGCTGGGTGCCGATGGCGCTTATTTCCGTGTGCACCACTTTGCCCGCCAGCTCAGCTCGCCGTTCCCCTTGCTTGCGGCGATAGGCGCAAAAACCAAAAACATCGAAATCGGTACCGGCGTGATCGACATGCGGTATGAAAACCCAATGTACATGGCGGAGGATGCCGGGGCGGCGGATCTGATCTCTGGCGGGCGTTTGCAGCTGGGAATTAGCCGCGGCTCGCCGGAGCAGGTGATTGATGGCTGGCGTCACTTTGGCTATGTCCCGCAGGAAGGGGAAAACGAATCGGATATGGCGCGTCGTCATACCGAGGTGCTGCTTGAGATGCTGCGCGGAGAAGGGTTTGCGAAACCAAACCCGCAACCGATGTTCCCGAACCCGCCGGGCCTGCTGCGCCTGGAGCCTCATTCCGAAGGTTTACGCGACCGCATCTGGTGGGGCGCCGGTTCAAATGCAACGGCGGTCTGGGCCGCAAAACTGGGCATGAACCTGCAAAGCTCAACGCTGAAAGACGATGAAACCGGCGAGCCGTTCCATATTCAGCAGGCAAAACAGATCCGCGCGTATCGTCAGGCCTGGGCTGAGGCGGGCCATACCCGTCAGCCGCGCGTGTCGGTGAGCCGCAGTATCTTTGCCCTGATGGACGATCGTGACCGGATGTATTTCGGGGCCAGCCGCAACGACAGCGATAGCGTGGGCTATCTGGATGAAAAAACGCGGGCGATTTTCGGGCGCAGCTATGCGGCAGAGCCCGACAAGCTGGTTGAACAATTGAAGCAGGACGACGCGATAGCCGAAGCGGATACCCTGTTACTGACCGTACCGAATCAGCTTGGCGTGGACTACAACGCGCATGTGATTGAGTCGATCCTCAAACATGTGGCGCCAGCAATGGGCTGGCGCGAGTAAGTTAACTGACGGGTTGCTCAGCCTCTGTGGCTCATATCGCTCAGCAGTACGGCGATACTTTGCCCGCCCGCCGTCTGCTCAAGCGCTATCTTGACGATGATGGTCAGCGGAACGGAGAGCAGCATGCCAACGGGGCCGAGCAGCCAACCCCAGAATATCAGGGATAAAAACACCACCAGGGTCGAAAGCCCGAGCCCGCGTCCCATCATGCGCGGTTCAAGAATGTTTCCGAAGACCAGGTTAATCACCAGATAACCGGCCAGCAGAATCAGGGCATCATACAAACCACTGAAAACCAGCACCTGCAGAATAGGCGGGATGGCCGCCAGCACGGAACCGATGTTGGGAATATAGTTAAGCGCAAAGGCGAGCAGTCCCCAGACGAACGCAAACCGCACATCCAGCGCAACCAGCATGCCCCAGACAACACACCCGGTGACGAGACTGATCGCCGTTTTCAGCACCAGATAGCGGGAAACACTGTCCAGTGCACGCTGAATCGCGCCCATGCCTTCCACCGGCCGAACCATTATATGCTGTAGTTTGGCAGGCAGTTGCGGCACCTCCAGCAGCATAAACACCACGGTTAAAAACAGCAGGAAAATAGAGGTCATGGCGTTGGAGAGCTGCGCCAGCAGGCTGGTGACGAGGGTCATGGCTGCGTTGGGATCGATATACTTCAGCAGTTCCTCAACGGAGACCTCAATGCCCGCGCGCTGCAGCCAGGGTTCAATCTGCAACAGCGGTATCACCAGCGACGAGCGGTATTTCGGCAGCGTGCGCGCCAGTTCATTCAGGGATGTGCCCAGATAAGCGACCAGCAGCACCATCGCAATAATAATGATGCTGATGAGCAGGGTGATCGCCAGCACGCGCGGTATGCGTATCCGCACCATGCGCTGAACCAGCGGGTTAAGGATCACTGCAATAAACAGCGCCAGAATAAAAGGCACGATAATATCGGCGGCAAAACGAACGCCCGTCAGGATGATCACCAGCATACCGAGCATGGTGACAATCTTGAGGCCGTTCAGGGTAATGATGGGTTTAGCCATGGCAATTCCTGCGTATTTTTTTATTTATAATAAAGGCGAAAGGCGTTTAATAAACTAACCAAAATCAAACGGCCTCGGTAAAGAATTGAAAAGACTTTGAGTAAAATCCTGGCTTATGGTACAAATTTAGCGTGTTTAACTACCGAGGACAATTTTGATCCGCAAAGACGAGAAGCAACATCGCGGATAATTGTAATTTTATGGACAATTTGTTCAGGACGTATTCTTCAAACCATACTGCTGTATTCTCCACCTCTTTCTTCCTTCTGTCCGGTGAGCAACACTGGCGCAACGCGCTATAGTCACGTCTTCTGCCTGAGCTGGCGCCATGCGCTTAGCTATCTGATTTTATTTCCTTTTTTGGGTTTGCTGTTCGCAGCGAGCCGCGATGGATTATATTCTCAAGCAGGAGAAAAACATGTTTTACTGGATTTTATTAGCCCTGGCTATTCTCGCTGAAATTACCGGCACGCTGTCTATGAAATGGGCAAGCGTCAGCGATGGCAACACCGGTTTTATTTTAATGCTGGTGATGATTTCGCTTTCCTATATTTTCCTCTCGTTTGCGGTGAAGAAAATCGCGCTGGGGGTGGCTTATGCCCTCTGGGAAGGTATCGGTATTTTGTTGATTACGCTGTTCAGCGTTTTGTTATTTGACGAAACCTTATCAACAATGAAGATCGCCGGATTGACGACGCTGGTAGTCGGGATTGTGCTGATTAAATCGGGTACACGTAAACCGACAAAACCGCAGAAGGAGCAGACCCATGCAGCAGTTTGAATGGATCCACGCGGCCTGGTTGGGGTTCGCCATTGTTCTGGAAATTCTGGCGAACGTGTTTCTGAAATTCTCTGATGGTTTTCGCCGTAAAGTTTACGGTCTGATGTCGATTGCCGCTGTGCTGGGGGCGTTTAGCGCCCTGTCTCAGGCGGTCAAAGGTATCGATCTGTCTGTAGCCTATGCCCTGTGGGGCGGGTTTGGTATTGCCGCGACCCTGGCAGCAGGGTGGGTGCTCTTCGGCCAACGGTTAAATAATAAAGGCTGGATCGGCCTGGTATTGCTGCTGGCCGGTATGATTATGATAAAACTCGCCTGATGACGTCAGGCGAGGCGGCGCTGGCCTGTTATTGTGCCAGCGCTTCCAGCTTGTCGCGAAAACCGGTCACCGAGAGAGCACGGTTATCCGCGCGCCATCGGTCTTTGGCCGCCGGGGCTGAACTCTGCACACCAATCAACTGCCAGCCGTTATCCGTTTTCAGCATCAGCGGTGAGCCGCTGTCGCCCGGTAACGTATCGCACTGGTGAGAGAGCACGCTGTTTTGCGCCCAGCCGGTCACAATGCAGTCGGTGTGGGTATACAGCGTATCCAGATGATCGACCGGATAACCGGATTGCGTCACCTTGCGATCGACGGCTTTCAGCGCGGCGGTCAGCGCGGCTTTATCGCCATCAAACAGGGGCAGAGGAGTGATTCCAGAAGGCGGGTAGCGCAAAATGATGAGACCGAAATCCCAGGAGGCCGCAGCGGGCGGGACTATCCAGCCGTCGCCGTCCGGTTTCAGGCGCTTACCCAGCGAAGGGTCAACCCGGCCTTCAATCCCGTGAATTTCATAGCGCCACATCCCTTTCTGAGACACAAATCGCAGTACCACGGCTTTGTCGGGTTTGCCGTCCGGCGGCGTCAACAGGCAATGGCCTGCGGTCAGGGCAAGCTGAGGGGTAATCAGCGTGGCGGTGCATAAGTTACCGCTGGCGGTTTCCAGTTGCCCGATGGCATCCCACGGGGCCTGGGTAGGATCGGCGACACGCGTACGATCATCATGACCGAAAAACAGCGTTTTAAGCTCTTTCGCGCTAATGGTGTCATCATCGCCATCATCCGCATGCGCGAATCCAGAAAAAAGAGCAAACGTTCCCAGTAATAACACAACAGATTTACGCATATCACACTCTGGTGGGGGTAATTATGATTATTAAAAGTGAACCCTATGAAAATACTATAGACGGGACAGCGCTAAAGTGGGAGTAAAATCAGCGTGCTACGATCAGGAAAGATAAAACTGGCTTGCGATGAGCGCGCATAAAATAAGCAGGATAAGGATCAACTCAAACCGATAGCGTCGCAGCATACGCCCTCCGGATAAAAAAACGGCGCTGTATTGAAAGGTTCAGCGCCGGTTTACCAACGTGCCCCGAAGGGCACGGTTTAGCTTGTACTCTTACGCAGCTGGCTGAGCAGCTGGTTTAGCAGCTTCGTGTTTTACTGCTTTTTTGTGATGCTTTTTAGCGGCCTGAGCTTTCTGCTCTACAGCGGGTTTAGTCGCTTTTTTGTGGTGCTTTTTGGCGGCCTGTGCTTTCTGCTCAACAGCAGGTTTAGCGGCGTCTTGTTTTACGGCTTTTTTGTGGTGCTTTTTAGCCGCCTGCGCTTTTTGCTCAGCAGCAGGTTTAGCGGCTTTGTGATGTTTCTTGTGGTGTACCGTTTTTGCCGGTGCAGCGGTGGTTGCAGCAGGTGCAGCGGCAGCTGGAGCAGTTGCAGTAGTCTCAGCAGCGAACGCAGCAGAAGACAGACCCATAGCAGCGGCAACAACCAGAGCTAATACTTTATTCATGTTCATACCCTCGAATTTGGTTTTTCATTTAACCCCACTGCGGGGCCGTTGAAATAACTATATCCCTGTAAATTCGGGGTTTCCGTGAGTGATTGGTATCGGCGTGTAACCGTTTGTACAACGCCGGGGCTTTCCCCGGCGTGGGTCATTACAGGTAACGCGAGGTCAGGTGTTCACGGAAGTAGCGGATATTCAGATCTTCTCCCGTCGCCTGGGTGATCAGCTGTGATGTGGTAAACCGGCTGCCGTGTTGCCAGATGTTCTGGCGCAGCCAGTCAAACAGGGCCGACAGATCCCCGTCAGCGATAGAGGCTTGCAGACCTGGCAGCGCCGTTTTCGCGGCATGGAACAGCTGCGCGGCGTACATCGCCCCCAGCGTATAAGACGGGAAGTAACCGAATCCGCCGTCGGTCCAGTGGATATCCTGCATACAGCCGTTGCGGTAGTTGTCTTTGGTGGATAACCCGAGCCACGCCTGCATTTTCTCATCCCACAGGGCCGGGATGTCCTCCACCTCGATATCGCCATTGATCAGCGCCCGCTCAATCTCATAGCGCAGCACCACGTGTGCCGGGTAGCTCACTTCGTCGGCATCGACGCGGATATAGCCCGGCTTCACGCGCTGGTTCCAGGCGATAAAGTTCTCTTCGCTAAACGCCGCCTGGCTGCCAAAACGGGCATGAACGGCAGGGAGGAGATGTTTCAGGAACGCCTCGCTGCGGCCAAGCTGCATCTCAAAGAACAGACTCTGGGATTCGTGGATTGCCGTTGAACGCGCCAGGGCAACGGGCTGACCGGCCCACGCGCGCGGCAGGTTCTGTTCGTAGCGCGCGTGTCCGGTTTCGTGGATCACGCCAAACAGGGCGCTGAGGAGTTCATCTTCGTCATACCGCGTGGTAATGCGCACATCTTTCGGCACGCCGCCGCAGAACGGGTGCGCGCTCACGTCCAGACGACCGCCGTTGAAATCGAAGCCGAGCATCTTCATGGCTTCCAGCCCCAGCTCACGCTGCGTTGCCGTCGGGAAGGGGCCCTGAGGCGGAACGAATGTCTGCCTGGACTGCTTGTCGACCACGTTTGCCAGCAGATCCGGTAGCCACGACTTCATGTCGGCAAAGAGCACGTCCAGACGCGCGCTGGTCATGTCTGGCTCAAAAATATCCAGCAGCGCATCGTAAGGTGAGCAACCTTTTGCCTCCGCGCGCAGACGCGCCTCTTCACGGCTGAGTTTTACCACCTCTTTAAGATTGGCGGAAAAGCCTTGCCAGTCATTGGCCGGACGCTGGGTACGCCAGGCGTGCTCACATTTGCTGCCCGCCAGCGATTTGGCTTCCACCAGCGATTCCGGCAGCAGAGAGGCCTGCTGATATTGACGCGTCATTTCACGCAGGTTGGCCTGTTCGACGTCATTCAAATCTTCACCTGCCGCTGCAGCCAGCCATTCACCCACTTTTTTGTCGGTCAGGATCTGATGTTGCAGGACGCTCATCTCCGCCAGCGCTTCACCGCGCGCGGCGCTGCCGCCGGGCGGCATCATGGTGAACATGTCCCAACTGGCGATGGAGGAGAGATGCGAGAAGCGGGAGAGACGCTGGAAGGTTTTCACAAGTGACTGATAGGCGGATGTTTTTTGCAATTCTTATTTCCTCTTGCCAGGGATGTGTTTCAGGGAGCATACAATGAAACAGACCAAATTCCCCAGCATTTCCCACACGGAGGAAATCTAAGCCGATCTCCTCCGTTGAAACCGTCTCCGGAATGCCGGGAGACGGTTTTCGGTGGTTACTTAGGTCTTATCACGCATAACCTGTTGCAAGATCGCCAGCGCCTGGGTGAACTGGGAATCCGGAATGGTCAGCGGATAAAGGAAGCGGATCACGTTGCCGTACTGGCCGCAGATCAATAACAGCAGGCCCTGGGCGAGTGCCTTTTGCTGGATCGCCTGTGCGATGGCGGCCGAAGGTGCACGGCTCTCGGGATCAAAAAACTCCGCCGCAATCATCGATCCTCTTCCCCTTATCGCCACGAGCGCAGGGAAGGTGCCCTGAATCTCTTCCAGGGTGGCTTTCAGTCGATCGCCCAGATGTCGGGCGCGGGCGCACAGTGACTCGTTGTCGATAATATTCAGCACCGCGTGCGCGGCGGCCACCGCCAGCGGGTTGCCTGCATAGGTCCCCCCCAGACCGCCGGGCGCCGGCGCGTCCATGATTTCGGCGCGACCCACCACGCCGGACAGCGGCATTCCGCCTGCCAGGCTTTTCGCCATCGTCATCAGGTCGGGCTTGTCGGCGTAGTGTTCCATGGCAAACAGTTTCCCCGTACGGGCGAAGCCGCTCTGTACTTCGTCGGCAATCATCACGATCCCGTGTTCATCACAGATACGGCGGATGGCGGCCACCAGATCTGGCGGGGCGACGTTGAATCCGCCTTCACCCTGAATGGGTTCAAAAATAATCGCCGCTACCTGTTTCGCCTCAATGTCTGCTTTGAACAGACGTTCTATCGCCGTGATGGCATCCTGCGTCGTGATGCCGTGCAGCTCCGAGGGATAGGGCACGTGATAAACCGACCCCGGGAAGGGGCCAAATCCCAGCTTATAAGGCGCGACCTTGCCGGTTAAGGCCATGGTCATATAGGTTCGACCGTGAAAGCCTCCTCCGAAGGCAATCACGCCCGGTCTGCCGGTGTGGGCCCGGGCGATTTTAATGGCATTTTCCACTGCTTCCGCGCCCGTTGTGAAGAATGCCGTTTTGGCCGGGCTCTGCACCGGAGCCAGCTCGTTAAGTTTTTCGGCTAATGAAACGTAGCTTTCATACGGCACAATCTGGTAGGCCGTGTGGGTGAACTGGTGAAGCTGTTTTTCCACTGCAGCCACCAGTTCAGGATGCCGATGGCCGGTATTCAGTACCGCGATCCCGGCGGCGAAATCAATATAGTCGTTGCCTTCCACGTCGGTAAGCGTGGCATTCTCCGCCGTGCGGGCAAAGAAATCACACATTACGCCTACGCCGCGCGGGGTGGCAGAAAGTCTACGCTGATGAAATTCCTGGTTACTCATGTCAGATACCCTTTTGTCGAAACGCTCATACGCCAAGACGATCGCGCAGGCTGTAATACGCCGCGCCCATCGCCGTGAATGGAATCCGCAGGCTGCGACCGCCCGGGAAGGGGTAGTGCGGAAGGTTGGCAAACGCATCAAAGCGCTCAGCGTCACCGCGCAACAGTTCCGAAATCAGCCGTCCGGCCAGGTGGGTGCAGGTCACGCCGTGGCCGCTGTAGCCCTGCATGTAATAGATGTTTTTATCCAGACGACCAAACTGCGGCATGCGCGACAGGGTCAGCAGGAAGTTGCCCGTCCAGCGGTAGTCGATTTTGACACCGGCCAGCTGTGGGAAGGTTTTCAGTAGCTTTGGCATCACCAGACGCTCGACATCGTCCGGATCGCGCGCGCCATAGACGACGCCACCGCCGTACAGCAGGCGGTTGTCGGCGGTAAGACGGTAGTAATCCAGCAGGTAGTTACAATCTTCCACGCAGTAGTTATTGGGGATCAGCGTGCGGACGAGCGCTTCCGGCAGCGGGGCGGTGGTCACAACCTGAGTGCCGCAAGGCATGCTGCGTTTTGCCAGTTCCGGTTCTATCTTATCGCCCAGATAGGCATTCCCGGCGACGATCACATAGCGGGCCGTCACCTGGCCATGCTGCGTGCTTACCACCGCCGGGCTGGTGTGCTGAATGGCGGTCACCGGGGACTGTTCATACACCCGCCCGCCGTTCAGGCGAATGGCGTCTGCTTCGCCGATCGCCAGGTTCAGTGGATGAATATGCCCCCCGCTGCGGTCCAGCAGCGCGCCGGTATAGCGTTCGCTGTCGACTTCCCGGCGGATGGCACTGGCGTCCAGCAACTCCAGCTGCGTATTGCCGTAGCGTTCCCAGTTGGCTTTTTGCTCCTCCAGCGTCTCGAGCTGCTTATGGTTTAGCGCCACAAACAGCCCGCCCGGACGATAGTCGCACTGGATCTGATAGCGCTGGATACGCTCCCGGATGATCTCCCCGCCTTCAAACATCATGCTCCCAAGGACTCTGGCGGCATCGGGACCGTAGTTTTTCTCAATTACGTCGATATCGCGGCTGTAAGAGTTAACCAGCTGGCCGCCGTTGCGTCCGCTGGCGCCGAAGCCGATGCGCGCCCCTTCAAGGAGCACCACGTCGTAGCCCATTTCGGCGAGATGCAGCGCGGAGGAGAGGCCGGTATAGCCGCCGCCCACCACGCACACGTCACAGCTGATCGACTCGTTAAGCGTCGGGAAAGGTTCGTAAGCGTTCGCGCTGGCCGCGTAGTAGCTGGTGGTATGTTCGGTCATGATTGAGACTCCAGGGCAATCCAGATGGTTTTCAGTTCGGTAAATTTTTCCAGCGCGTGCAGGGACTTATCGCGACCGTTGCCGCTCTGCTTATAGCCGCCAAAGGGTACGGTCATATCGCCGTCGTTATAGTTATTGACGAAGACCGAGCCTGCTTTCAGGCGGCGGCTCATGCGGTGCGCGCGGGAAAGATCGCGGGTCCATACCGCCGCGCCAAGCCCATATTCACTGTCGTTGGCCAGCGTTAAGGCTTCCTCTTCGGTTTTAAAACGGGTGACGACCAGCACCGGCCCGAAAATCTCTTCCCGGCACAGCGGGGAGGCAGGATCGATGTCGACAAAAATGGTGGGACCGACTGCACAAGGCCATGCTTGTTCCCGCCCGTCAAGCAGCAGCGTACCTTTTCGGGTTCCCTCGCGAATAAACGTGTGGACGGTATCGGCATGTGCAGCGTCGATGAGCATGCCCATCGTGCTGTCAGGGTCGAGCGGATCGCCCGGCTGCCAGTGACGGGCCTGCGCTTTCAGCTTTGCCAGAAAGTCATCGGCGATGCTGTCTTCGAGTAGCAGGCGGGTACCGGCGATACAGACTTGCCCCTGGTTATAAAAAATCCCGGCGGCGGTCGCGCTCAGGGCTTTGTCGAGGTCCGGACAGTCGGCAAAGATAATGTTGGCGCTCTTGCCGCCCGCCTCCAGCCAGACGCGCTTCATGTTGCTTTCTCCCGCGTCCTTCAACAGCTGCTTGCCGGTACGGGTAGAGCCGGTAAACGTCAGCACCTCGACCTCTGGATGCAGTGCCAGTGCCTGGCCCGCTTCGTGGCCGTAACCGCTTATCACATTCAGCACGCCGTCCGGCAGGCCTGCCTCTTTCGCCAGCCCGGCCAGCCGCAGGGCGGTGAGCGGTGATTTCTCCGACGGTTTCAATACCACGCTGTTGCCCGCGATCAGTGCCGGGCCCAGCTTCCAGCAGGCCAGCAGCAGCGGGAAGTTCCAGGGAACGATGGCCGCAACCACCCCGATCGGCTCGCGCACGATCATCGCCAGTTCGCCCGGCCCCGTAGGTGCCACTTCGCCGTAGACTTTATCCGCCGCTTCGGCGTACCAGCGAATGGCGCGCGCCGCGCCGGGAATATCGTCGCGCAGGCTGTGGCGGATGGGTTTACCGGTGTCCAGTGTTTCCAGTAAGGCCAGCTCTTCGCCGTGGCGTTCCATCAAATCGGCGAGCTTATTGAGCACGGCCTTGCGCTGCGCCGGAGACGCCTGCGACCAGTCACCGCGCTCAAATACCTCACGCGCCGCCTGAACTGCACGGTCCACGTCCGCCTGCTTGCCCCGGGCCACGTTCGCCAGCGTCTGTTGTGTCGCGGGATTGACGGTTTCAAATGTGGCATTATCGGCGGCGTCACAATAGGCACCGTTAATAAATAACCGGGTCTCAATGGCGCTGTTTTTTGCTTTATCCTGCCAGTAAGTCAGGTGCTGAAAATGCATATTCACTCCTTTCTTTCGCAATCAGATAAATAAGGTCATGGCCGTTTCAGGCAATACGAAGCCGTGGGGCATCCCGGGAATTAACCCATTGAATGCCGACATTGATCGTTTTTATTTGTCCCGGCGTAAGCGCACTTACGTCGGGACTGAGTGGTAATTAGAACGTGGTGGGGGTGTGGGCACTGATAATGCGGCAGATGCCTGCCGAGGTGTTGCTGAAGCTGTGCGGTATGCCGGTATTAATGGCATAGCTTTGCCCCGCAACCAGGTGATAAGGCTGGCCATTAATGGTCAGCACTATTTCACCTTCCAGTATCGTACCGATCTCCTCACCCTGGTGTTTGATCCTCTCTCCGGTCGTGGTTCCTGGCTGGTAAGTTTCAAAAATCATCGCCAGCGTACGGTTCGGATTTCCGTTATGAACCAGCTTCATCGAAACCCCCTGACTGCCTATTTCGATAAGGTCTTCCTGATTAATAACCACCTGCGGTTCATCAGGTTTTTCCGGTTCCGAAAAGAATTCCGAGAGCGACAGCCCATATACTTTCAGCAGCTTTTGCAGCGTACTGATGGCAGGACTGACTTTGTCCTGCTCAATGGTGCTGATGGCACTGTGTGTTAACCCAGACAGTTCGGCGGCACGCCGCTGCGAGAGACCCAATTGCTGGCGGATCTCAGACAGACGTTTCCCTGGCGCCAGTCCGTCATCGCTCATAGTTGCATTTCCTTTACGGTAGTGGTCAAAGCCGTTGCTTCTCGGCAATGTGGCTTTGACAGGCGGTGATAAAACCTTCAAACAACATGCGTGACAGGGCGTACTCGCTGCTGTTCCATTCGGGGTGCCATTGCACACCGAGGGCAAAAGGGTGGTCATGAACGCTGACCGCTTCAACGAGCCCGTCCGTCGAGCGGGCCTCCACGCGGAGCCGTGGTCCTAACGTCCGTGCACCTTGCCCGTGTAACGAGTTTACCCAAAATGTGTTACAGCCTGGTATTAATTGAGACAGCAGTCCTCCCTCCTGAACCTGAACTTCATGAGAAGGGGCGTATTGTAGCTCAACCGGCAGTTCAGGATCTTCCCGGTGCTCAAGCAGGTCGTTCTGCTCGAACAGGCGGCGATACAGCGTCCCTCCCGTGGCAACAACCATTTCCTGCAGCCCCCGGCAGATGGCGAAAATGGGGATGCGCCTTTCGAGCGCGGCAGCAATCAGCGCCATACTCAGAAGATCTCGCCCGGGATCGGCGTCAGGCTCATCGCCGTTTTCACCATAAAGGTGCGGCTGCACGTTACTTGGGCTGCCCGGCAGGTAAATTCCGTCCAGGGTTGGCAGCAGAGCGGTAATAAGCTCTGGCTCTGCCAGCGCATGCGGTAAGGCAACAGGTAAGCCCCCCGCGTTAATAATGGCATTCAGGTACTTTTCTTGCAGGGTCTGGGTCTCATGACCCTTAAGCCTGTTTCTGCACATCACCACGCCAATAACTGGCTTGTTCATTATATTTTCCATGATCGCCCTCACAAAGTGGACTAAATTTAGGCCATTCTCGCCTGTGAAACGGCCTTTTCGTTCAATATTTTCTCAATCTAGCAACGGGATCTGCCTTTTGCAAACTTAATTTAACATTTGACAAACAATTTGTTTGCATACAGATTCGATAGTGTGGACATTATATTTGACAGTCCAGAGCAGCGAACGCAAATCCCAAAAACGGTGGTAAATCATGGAAACCAATATCGTAGAAGTTGAGAACTTTGTGCAGCACACGGATGAGAGGCGGGGCAGCGCCTTTACGCAGGAAGTGAAGCGCTATTTAGAAAAGTATCCTGACACCCAGTTTATTGATGTCCTCCTGACCGACCTGAACGGCTGTTTTCGCGGCAAACGCATCCCGGTTGCCGGACTGAGCAAACTTGAAAAAGGCTGCTATTTCCCGGCATCGGTTTTCGCCATGGACATTCTGGGTAACGTTGTGGAAGAGGCAGGGCTGGGGCAGGAGCTGGGCGAGCCGGACTGTATCTGTGTGCCGGTGCCGGGCACCCTGACACCCTCCGCCGCCGACCCGGAGTATATTGGTCAGGTGCAGCTCACCATGGTCGATGAAGATGGCGCTCCCTTTGACGTTGAGCCGCGGAACGTACTCAACCGACTCTGGCAGCAGCTGCGCCAGCGCGGTCTGTTCCCCGTGGTAGCGGTAGAGCTGGAGTTCTATTTACTTGACCGTAAACGCGATGCCGACGGCTATCTGCAGCCACCCTGCGCGCCGGGCACCGACGTGCGTAACACGCAGAGTCAGGTCTACTCGGTTGATCATCTCAACCACTTTGCTGACGTGCTGAATGACATTGACGAACTGGCGCAGCTGCAGTTGATCCCCGCCGACGGGGCAGTGGCTGAAGCCTCCCCGGGCCAGTTTGAGATTAACCTGCACCATACGGAAAACGTGCTGGATGCCTGCGATGATGCGCTGGCGCTAAAACGTCTCGTCAGGCAGATGGCGGAAAAACACAAGATGCACGCCACGTTTATGGCAAAGCCGTATGAAGAACATGCGGGCAGCGGGATGCATATCCACATCAGCATGCAAAACAACAGAGGCGAAAACGTGTTCGCAGACGCCAGCGGTGAGGATTCCACGCTGCTGAAACGCGCGCTGGCCGGGATGATCGATCTGATGCCAGCGTCCATGGCACTGCTGGCGCCGAACGTCAACTCCTACCGCCGTTTCCAGCCGGGAATGTACGTGCCGACGCAGGCGTCATGGGGACACAATAATCGCACGGTTGCCCTGCGTATCCCCTGCGGCGATCGCCATAACCATCGGGTCGAATACCGGGTGGCGGGAGCAGACGCGAATCCGTATCTGGTGATGGCGGCGATTTTTGCCGGCATTTTACACGGGCTGGATAACGATTTACCCCTGCAGGAAGAAGTTGAAGGCAATGGTCTGGAGCAGGACGGATTGCCGTTCCCGATTCGTCAGAGCGATGCGCTGTGGGAGTTTATGCAAAACGATCACCTTCGCGAGCGACTGGGCGAACGTTTCTGCCACGTCTATCACGCCTGCAAAAATGATGAGTTACTGCAGTTCGAACGCCTGATTACCGAAACTGAAATCGAGTGGATGCTGAAAAACGCCTGATGACGTGCCCCGGTCAGGGGCCGCTTTGTTTCATTGCATACGTATCACCAAACGGCCTGCGCGGAGCCTGGCCGAACTGTTCGCTGGCACGCCAGCTATCTCCCGGGAGTCGCGTTATGGAGCGCAGGCGGCACAGGGACTTTCTTAACGACACTGTGTGACGAGGTAGGAAATGATGCAGATGTTCAACTATCCGCAGGGCGAAGGGGGCCAGTCAGGCGCCTGCTGTGAGTGCGAGCGAGAGACGCTGCGCTGGTACGATCGCGTATGTTCTTTACAACTTCCCCCTTTGCTAAGCAGGTTTGCGTTAAGGTCAACGCGATTGCAAACCACGGTAAGCATGGGGGGGATGGTTTATGGCGACTAATACATCTCTTGATTCGCCGGGCATGGCCGGAAGAACCCGGCTGCGCAGTTCCCTCAAACTCTGGCAGGTGGTGATGATGGGGCTGGCTTACCTCACCCCCATGACCGTGTTTGATACCTTCGGCATTGTGTCCGGTATCAGCAATGGCCACGTGCCCGCCTCGTATCTCCTGGCGCTGGCGGGCGTCATGTTTACCGCCATCAGCTACGGCAAACTGGTACGACAGTTCCCGGAAGCGGGCTCTGCGTACACCTACACGCAGAAATCGATCGGACCCCACCTGGGATTTATGGTCGGCTGGTCATCGCTGCTGGACTATCTCTTCCTGCCGATGATCAACGTGCTGCTGGCGAAGATCTACCTTTCCGCATTGTTCCCGGAAGTCCCACCGTGGGTGTGGGTGGTAGGGTTTGTGACGATCCTGACGCTGGCGAACCTGAAGAGTGTTAATTTGGTCGCCAACTTTAACACCCTGTTTGTGCTGGTGCAGATCGCTATCATGGTGGTGTTTGTCATACTCGTGGTGCATGGCCTGCACAAGG
This sequence comes from Enterobacter cloacae complex sp. IR5384, assembly GCF_049237265.1. Lineage (NCBI taxonomy): Bacteria > Pseudomonadati > Pseudomonadota > Gammaproteobacteria > Enterobacterales > Enterobacteriaceae > Enterobacter > Enterobacter cloacae complex sp. IR5384. The sequence goes on from NZ_JBMKHJ010000040.1 coordinate 22,602, forward strand.
GGGAGGGCGTGGGCACCGTCTGGTCGCTGCAGCCGTTTATCAGCGAGAACGCACATCTGATCCCGATTATTACCGGCGCGACTATCGTCTGCTTCTCTTTCCTCGGGTTTGACGCGGTCACCACGCTGTCGGAAGAGACGCCAAACGCGGCGCGGGTTATTCCCAAAGCCATTTTCCTGACCGCACTGTATGGCGGGCTGATATTCATTGTTGCCTCGTTTTTCATGCAACTCTTCTTCCCGACGATTGCGCGCTTCAAGAACCCGGACGCCGCGCTGCCGGAAATTGCGCTGTACGTGGGCGGCAAGCTCTTCCAGTCGGTGTTTCTGTGTACCACGTTTGTGAATACGCTCGCTTCAGGCCTGGCTTCACACGCCAGCGTCTCACGCTTATTGTATGTGATGGGGCGTGACAACGTCTTTCCGGAGCGGGTGTTTGGCTACGTGCATCCGAAATGGCGTACTCCGGCCCTGAACGTCATTATGGTAGGGATAGTGGCGCTGTCGGCCCTGTACTTTGACCTCGTGACCGCGACGGCGCTGATCAACTTTGGCGCGCTGGTGGCGTTTACGTTTGTTAATCTCTCGGTGTACAACCATTTCTGGCGGCGTAAGGGGCTGAACAAAACGTGGAAAGATCGGTTCCACTATCTCCTGCTGCCACTCATTGGTGCCATAACGGTCGGCGTGCTGTGGATAAACCTCGAAGCGACGTCCCTGACGCTTGGCCTCATCTGGGCGGCACTGGGGGTCCTTTATCTGACATGGCTGACGCGCCGTTTCCGAAAACCGCCTCCGCAGTTTGAAGCCGCTAAGATAGAGCAGGCCTGGGATTCCTGAATGTAAAAACGGCACCAGTACGCTGGTGCCGTTTATCTGGATCGCTCGTCTTACCGGACATCAGCCAGCAGGCGGATTATCTCAGACGTTTATGAAGACTGGCACCCACCAGCAGTGACCCGCAGAGCATCAGCGCGATAAACCCGCCCACGCCGTTCCAGCCGTAGTTGTGCCAGAACACACCGCCCAGCGTCCCGGCGAAGCTGGAGCCAAGATAATAGCTAAACAGATACAAAGAGGATGCCTGGCCTTTGGCACGACGGGCGCGCGGGCCAATCCAGCTGCTGGCAACGGAATGCGCGGCGAAGAAACCGGCAGAGAAGAGCAGCATCCCGGTGAAAATCAGCCACAGGGACGAGAAGAGCGTCAGCAACAGGCCCAGCAACATCACGGCGGTTGAGACCAGCATCACCGGCCCACGGCCATAGCGGGCGGTCATCGCTCCGGCTTTTGGCGAGCTCCAGGTCCCGGTCAGATACGCCACGGAGAGCAGGCCCACCACCGCCTGGCTCAGATGCCACGGCGAAAGCATCAGACGATAGCCAATATAGTTAAACAGCGTGACGAACGATCCCATCAGCAGGAAGCCGGTCAGGAACAGCCGCGGCAGCCCTTTATCCCGCCAGTGCAGGCGGAAGTTGATAAACAGCGTTTTCGGACGCAGGGAGGTGGGGCGGAAGTGGCGTGATTCCGGCAGAATTTTCCAGAACATCAGCGCAGAGGCCAGTGCAAAGCAGCCAATCACCGCCAGCGCAATGCGCCAGTTAAAGAAGTCTGTAAACACGCCGCTCAGCAGGCGTCCGCTCATACCGCCAATGGAGTTCCCGCTGATGTACAGCCCCATGGAGAACGCGACAAAGCTCGGGTGGATCTCTTCACTGAGATAAGTCATCCCGACCGCCGCCACGCCGCTCAGGGATAACCCGATGAGCGCGCGCATCATCAGGATCCCGTGCCAGCTGGTCATCATGGTGGAGAGCAACGTACAAACCGACGCCAGCATCAGCGCGGTCACCATCACCTGTTTACGCCCAATGGCATCAGAGAGAGGGCCGGTAAAAAGCAGGCCGACAGCCAGCATCCCGGTTGAAATAGAGAGAGAAATACTGCTACTGGCCGGTGAGACGCCAAACTCATGTGACAGCACGGGAAGGATAGGCTGAACGCAGTAGAGCAGGGCAAAGGTTGCCAGACCGGCTGAGAACAGCGCCAGCGTGACGCGCATAAATTGGGAGGTACCACGTTTAATAAACTGCGCCGGCTGAGAAGCTGCGGGTAAATCATCGATATCGCGTGCCGGTTCGATATCAACGGTAGATGTACGACTCACACATGTTCCTTGCTTAAACATCCCCGTGGTTTCTGGTGACGGGTATGACCACCCCTTCAGGGTAGGAAAATGTAAATATTCTGTCTAATATATTAATAATCTCAAATGATACTTATAAAATATGAATATCGAACTGCGTCATTTACGCTACTTTGTCGCGGTGGCAGAAGAACTCCATTTTGGCCGCGCCGCCGCGCGCCTGAACATTTCGCAGCCGCCGCTCAGCCAGCAAATTCAGATCCTGGAGCAGCAGATTGGCGCCCGTCTTCTCGCCCGCACCAACCGTAGCGTGAGCCTGACGGCGGCAGGCAGGCAATTTCTGGCCGACAGCCGACAAATTCTGAGCATGGTTGACGACGCCGCCGCCCGCGCAGAGCGGCTCTACCTGGGGGAAGCCGGTGAATTGCGCATCGGGTTTACCTCGTCTGCCCCGTTTATCAGCGCCGTCTCGCAAACCCTGTCGTCGTTTCGCCGTGACTTCCCGGACGTGCATATTCAGACGCGCGAAATTAATACCCGGGAACAAATTGCTCCGCTGAATGAAGGGGCGCTGGATTTAGGGCTGATGCGCAACACTCAACTGCCGGACTCGCTGGCGTGGCAGGTGATCCTGCGTGAGCCGCTGATGGCGATGATCCCGCGCGATCACCCCCTGGCGTCGAAGCCTGCCGTCACGCTGGCGGAGCTGGCGAAAGAGCCGTTTGTCTTTTTCGACCCGCAGGTGGGAACCGGTCTGTATGACGATATTCTGGGCCTGATGCGCCGCTACGATCTCGCCCCGGTCATTACCCAAGAGGTAGGAGAGGCGATGACGATAATAGGTCTGGTCGCCGCCGGGCTGGGGGTTTCTATTCTCCCGGCCTCCTTTAAACGGGTACAATTGCGTGAAATGTGCTGGGTTCCGCTTGCCGAAGACGACGCGGTATCGGAGATGTGGCTGGTGTGGTCCAGACATCATGAACAGAGCAATGCGGCACAGCGTTTTAAAAAGCAGCTTATCACCGCCTCTGCCGGGCGATATTTATAGGGAAAAATGGGCAAAAATGTGCAGTAAATCACATGGCTAAGTAAATATTTGACGACGGCCATGCAAGTGCTTCACCATAGCCCAAAGTTTATTTCGAAGCTCGAAAATAAGGGAGTACGAGGTGGTTGCTGATAGTCAGCCAGGGCATATTGATCAGATTAAGCAGACCAACGCTGGCGCGGTATATCGCCTGATTGATCAGCTTGGTCCGGTTTCGCGTATCGATTTGTCGCGCCTGGCCCAACTGGCTCCCGCCAGTATTACCAAGATTGTTCGCGAAATGCTGGAAGCCCACCTGGTTCAGGAGACGGAGATTCAGGAGCCGGGGAGCCGGGGTCGTCCGGCGGTCGGGCTGGTGGTGGAGACGGAAGCGTGGCATTACCTGTCGCTGCGCATCAGCCGGGGTGAGATCTTTCTTGCGCTGCGCGATCTCAGCAGCAAGCTGGTGGTAGAAGACCGGCTGGAGCTGCCGCTTAACGCAGATCAACCGCTTCTTGAGGCGATTGTCACACATATCGATCACTTCTTTATTCGTCACCAGCAGAAACTTGAACGCTTAACGGCGATTGCCATCACCATGCCGGGCATTATTGATACCGAGAACGGCATTGTGCACCGCATGCCGTTTTATGAAGACGTTAAAGAGATGCCGCTGGGTGAGGTCCTGAAAAACCATACCGGCGTACCGGTCTACATTCAGCATGACATCAGCGCCTGGACTATGGCGGAGGCGCTGTTTGGCGCGTCACGCGGGGCGCGGGATGTCATTCAGGTGGTGATCGACCATAACGTCGGGGCGGGCGTCATCACCGACGGACGCCTGTTGCATGCGGGCAGCAGTAGCCTGGTGGAGATCGGCCACACGCAGGTCGATCCCTACGGGAAACGCTGCTACTGCGGCAACCACGGCTGCCTGGAGACCATTGCCAGCGTGGAAAGCGTGCTGGAGCTGGCGCAGGTGAGGCTCAGCCAGTCCATGAGCTCCTCGTTGCACGGGCAACCCCTGACGGTAGATTCCTTGTGCACAGCGGCGCGGCAGGGCGATCTGCTGGCTAAGGACATCATTACTGGCGTAGGGAATAACGTCGGGCGCATTCTCGCCATTATGGTGAATCTGTTTAACCCGCAAAAAATCCTGATCGGCTCCCCGCTCAGCCAGGCGGCGGATATCCTCTTCCCGGCGATCTCGGCCTGCATTAATCAACAGGCGCTGCCCGCTTACAGCAAAAACATTGTGGTCGAAAGCACGCAGTTTTCGAACCAGGGCACCATGGCCGGCGCCGCGCTGGTAAAAGATGCAATGTATAACGGCTCCTTACTGATCCGCCTGCTGCAGGGCTAACTCTTTTCCACAGACTTACTAAAAATTGCGCTATCTCAAGCCGGATAGCGCACGCTTCCCGTAGACTTCCCCCACTGAATTATTTACCTGGTTTATATTTTCGAAGCATACCCAAGAGGTGGAATGAGTCATGCTTAAGCGTTTCTTTGTTACTGGTACAGATACCTCTGTCGGCAAGACTGTTGTATCGCGCGCGTTGCTACAGGCGCTGGCAGCAAGCGGTAAACGTGTTGCAGGGTACAAACCGGTCGCAAAAGGCAGTAAAGAGACGCCAGAGGGGCTGCGTAATAAAGATGCCCTGGTTTTACAAAGCGTCTCATCCCTGGAGCTGCCTTATGACGCGGTCAATCCTATTGCCCTGAGCGAAGAGGAGAGCAGCGTGGCGCACAGCGGGCTGATAAATTACACCCTGCTGTCGGATGGGCTGGCGAACCTGAGCGAGAAGGTTGATCACGTTGTGGTTGAAGGCACGGGCGGCTGGCGCAGCCTGATGAACGATTTGCGTCCGCTTTCCGAGTGGGTGGTGCAGGAGCAACTGCCGGTGGTGATGGTGGTGGGCATCCAGGAGGGGTGTATCAACCATGCGCTGCTCACGGCGCAGGCGATCGCCAATGATGGCCTGCCGTTAGTGGGCTGGGTGGCAAACCGTATCAACCCGGGCCTTGCGCACTATGCAGAAATCATCGACGTGCTGAGCAAAAAACTGCCCGGCCCTCTGGTGGGCGAACTGCCTTATTTGCCGCGCGCCGAGCAGCGCGAACTAGCGCAGTACATCGATCTCTCTGCTCTCGGCAGTGTGCTGGCCGTAGATCGAGTCGTGGCGTAACGTTCGCGAGAGCACGGACGCAACAACGCAGGCAATCAGCAGGCCGGGTAGCAGAAAATACTGCCCGGTCATTTCACACACCATCAGCGCCGACATAATAGGCGCATGCGTCGTGGCAGCGAGCAACGTCGCCATCCCCGCCAGTCCCAGCAAAATCGCCGTTTCAGAACCCGGTAGCCACAGCGCAAAAAGCTGCGCAAACAGCATTCCTGTCGCCAGCCCGACAAACAGCGTCGGCGTGAAGACCCCGCCCGGTGCGCCCGAACCGCTGCTTGCCAGGACCGCCAGCAGCTTACAGATAAACACGCCCGCAATAACGGACAGCAGCGGCGGTGAGAGCAGAAAGGCCTGCACCACGCTATAGCCGTTACCCCACACTTTGGGCGTAAGAAGCGACAACATCCCGACGATCAGCCCCCCGAGCGCCAGCTGCCAGGGTGGTGAGAGTTTGAGACGCAGAAACAGGGCGTGGCTAACCGTCATCAGCCACATCAGCAGCGGGCCGCAGACGCCCGCCAGCAGACCGATGATAACGATCAATCCGTAATCGCCCGCAGTGAGCGTTTCGCTGAGATGCACCTCATACAGCGTGGTAGCGCCAGGGCTTAACAGACGCGTCGTCAGCAGCGCGACGACGGCCGCAATGACTACCGGGCCGAGCGAGGCCAGCATCAGCGTGCCGAACAGGATTTCCGCAATAAACAGGCTTCCGGCTAGCGGCGCGTGGTAGGCGCTGGCCATTCCCGCCGCAGCCCCGCAGGCTATCCATAATTTCCATTCGGACTTCGGCGTAAAGCGCTGCGCAAACAAGGAGGCGGCGAGGGCAGCGAGCAGGATCATCGCGCCTTCACGCCCGATGGCGCTTCCGCTGGAAACCACCAGCAGTGACGCCAGGGATTTGACCAGGCTGGCACCGTAATCGAACTGCCCGTCACCCGTTTCCAGCGCTTCCATATAATCCGTAGGCGCATGCGGGCGTTGCGCCGTCAGCCGCTGCCACCCCCACAGCAACAATCCGGCTGCCAGGCCGCCAAGAGCAGGCGTGAGCATGCGACGCCAGGGGGACAACGCCGCCGCGGCATTCACCAGGCTGCCGCTGTCGTTACTGAGAAACAGCCACTCCAGCAGATACATGCTGTGGCGAAACACGGCAACGGCCAGCGCGGCCAGTACGCCCGTGACGGTGGCAATCAGAAGCCGGCGAAACATCGCGCGGATATCGGGGTAAGTATGAAGACGTTGCATGGGTCGCGAGTAAACGAGATCGGTATTCTATTGTGATAGGAACTCAACCAGTATGCAAATGAGTGTTTATAGGGGTGTTCTAAATATTTAAGTTGTTTATTTTTAGTGGTGATTTATTTGGTTGTTAAATATTAACCAAATGTGCGGAATAAATCTGGTTAACTCATATTCATAGTAAAATTCCTTTTTTATTAACGAAAAGGAAAAGGGAATTCTTTATGAGTAATCAATTTACTAATTACCGGAGCGTAACGCATGGGTTACCGTACCGATAATTTTGGTCGGGGACAGGCGCTTGAGAATGATAAAACGACTACCGGTGCCAGGTGTATTGCGTCTATTACGGACAGCACCGAATTTGGACGCAGAATTCTCAGGGTAGGTGATAAAACCACTCCCTGTCCTAAATGTGGCAGGAAGGGCGTGATTGTATCAGGTGAGGAACGGGTGACATTTCACGGCGTACCCGTCGCCGTTCACGGTTCAAAAGTACACTGTGATTGCCCACTAGGTTCAAATCGGGTAATTGCTCCCGCAGGTCAGTGGCTGGGACGTGGCCGAGACCCGGTTGATGTTGCCAGGGAACAACACGCCGCCAGGCTGGCAGCAGAAAAGCAGGCTGAAGAAAACCGCAGAGAGGAGGAAAGGGAGCGCAACCGGGTATTTGCAAAATCCTGCCTGCGGGGGGATGGCTGCAATGATGCCGGTGACGAGCGCGAACCCCATACTAATTTTGCCGATATGGCATTTTTCCTGGCCATGCCGGCCAGCGACCCGGCAACCGATTCAGACACCCCGCAGCACGCGCAGACCGCCAGAAAGAAAAAGCCAGAGGATATCCCCAGACCGAAAAAGCGCAGCGCCCTTTATCGCTGGTGGAACGGCAACCAGGAGGAGATGGATTATCAGGCCGCTGTTGCCGCCGCAACTGCAGCTACGCGCGCGCAGACGGCCACAGCGGGCGCAAGCCTGCTGGAGCTGATAAGCGGCAGGGCGCTGACCTACGGCACATGGGCGGTGCGTGGTGCCGCCGGGCTGGGTGAAATAGCTGCCGCCGGAGCGGGCGCACCCGTGGCCGGGCTGCTGGTGGGAATGATGCCCGGCAGGCTGAACGACGGCGAACAGGACTTTATTGACCGTATGCGCCTGGCGCAGATGCGTGAAGCCCCGAGCAGGGTGCGCTATACGTGGGAGAGCAACAGCCGGGGGAACCCGGTGCCGCATGGCTGGCACACGCCGCCTGGCCGGGACAGTGTGCGCGTCAGAAAAATGGAGTACGACAGTAGCGCGCAGGCGTACACCTTCACCACGGAGGAAGAACCGCGCATCACCATCGTGTGGACGCCTGACCGAACAGACGAGAAAAAGCCGTGGAACACCGGCGACCAGGCGCGGCCAGTGCTGCCGAACCCGGTCGTTGTTGACCCGCTGCCCGTTAACACCGGCATAACGGCGACCACCAGCCCGGCACAGGAAGAAAAGCGTTTCGCGGATTACATTCTGATCCTGCCGTTCCCTGACCTGCCGCCGATTTATATCTACCTGAGCAAACCACCGGTGGAGTTTCTGGAAGTCGAGCTATACAGTGACTTTAAACGCCGTTCGCGGCAGGGGATGTATGAGGCGGATCACATGCCGTCCAGAGCTGCTGTTGATGCATATCTGAGAGCTAATTATCCGTTGCTAGATGATGACGAGATACTTGCGCTGACTGATAAAGTTGCTGCCATCGTGATCCCGAAAGATATGCATCACAAAATAAGCGAGACATATGGTGGACGTAATACGCCTACACAAATTGATCTTGACTCCAGGAACCTCAGGGCAGCAGTGGATCGCAATCTGGATGCCATAAAACCGGCATTGAAAGATCATGGCGCGACCGAAATTCAGATCGAAGCAGCAAGGGTGAAAATGCATAAAATAAATAGTGAAGCGGGGCTGTACAAATGACGGTAAACGTTGAAGCGCTGATAAATAGTCTTGGTAAGTCTTATCAATATATGCTTGATAAGGATTTAATTCCGTATAAGACTGCCCCGAAGGGATCTTCTGGAACACCGACCATCAACCTTGAAATGGCTCAGGAAGGGATTTTTCTTTCTTTCTGGCGAGAGGGGCGGATTTTGAAATCTGTCACACTCAGAATTCAGCACGAACCTGCGTCCAGTTGGACATTTCCTAATGAACTACCAGCACCCTTGCAGGCGTCTATGTCACGCAAATGGGTTAATGAAAATCTTGGAGAGCCGCTACGAAGCGCGCCGCCTTACACTGTAATGAATAGGGATTATGGTTGGACAGACCTCTATGAGGTAAAGGATCACGATATTCCCACGAGCATGCAGATTAACTATGACGTAGAGGATAGCGTGAGGTCTATAACCTATATGCTAACGTCAGAGCTTCGCTGGTAATGCTCTATACAAGCCCCGAAAGGGGCTTTTCTGGTATAATTCTCAATTCTCACTGTGAATATTCAGCGCCCTGCGCGTACGCCCTGAGCTGAGGTACTCCGCGATATAGTCCTGCGAAATCTCACCGTTATAGCGACCCTCTTCATCCACAATCGGCATCCAGCTGGTGTTGCTTTCATACAGGCGGGAGAGCACCACGCGCAGGTTATCTTCCGCTTTGCCGGTCATGCGGAACGGATGCAGGATATCGGCACAGGTGCCGCTGGCGTTGCGCGCTTCCCGGCGTTTCACAAACCCCAGCGGTTTACCGTGCTCGTCCACCACGGTGATGGCGCGGATATCGTGATCATCCATGGTGGCAAAGGCCTCTGGAAGCGGGGTAGAGCCGCGTACAGTGAAAGTAGGCTGCTGGTCGGTGACGTCGCCTGCCGACACCAGCAGCAGGCGCTTCAGAGTGCGGTCCTGACCCACAAACGAGCCGACAAACTCGTTCGCCGGCTTCGCCAGCAGCTCGTCCGGGCTGGCGCACTGGACAATCTTCCCCTGACGGAAAACGGCGATACGATCGCCCAGCTTCAGGGCTTCATCGATATCGTGGCTGACCAGCATCACGGTTTTCTTCAGCTTGCGCTGCATCTCCAGAAACTGGTTCTGGATCACTTCACGGTTGATGGGGTCCACCGCGCCGAAGGGCTCATCCATCAGCAGTACCGGCGGATCGGCCGCCAGCGCGCGGATCACGCCGATACGTTGCTGCTGGCCGCCGGACATCTCGCGCGGATAGCGGTGAAGAAACTTACGCGGATCCAGCGCCACCATATCCATCAGCTCTTCGGCACGGGTTTTACACCGGGCTTTATCCCAGCCCAGCATGCGCGGCACCACGGTAATGTTCTCTTCGATGGTCATGTTCGGGAACAGGCCAATTTGCTGAATCACGTAGCCGATGTTGCGGCGCAGCGTCACCGTATCCATCCCGCTGGTGTCTTCACCGTTAATCAGGATCGTGCCGCTGCTTGGCGTAATCAGGCGGTTGATCATCTTAAGGGTGGTGGTTTTCCCGCAGCCGGACGGGCCGAGCAGGACGCACATTTCCCCTTCGGGCACGTTCAGGTTGACGTTGTCCACGGCCTTAAAGGTCTGGCCATGCTTCTGTGAAAAATGTTTGGTGAGGTTTTCCAGTTTTATCATTATCGAATCCCCTTCGGAGTCAGTACCACCTGCAGACGGTGCAGCAGCCAGTCGAGCACAATCGCTAAAAGACAAATCATCAGTGCCCCCGCAATCAACATGCGGATATCGCTCCCGCCGATGCCGTTAAGCAACAGCAGGCCCAGGCCGCCCGCGCCAATCACGGCGGCAATCGCCATTACGCCGATGTTCATCACCACGGCGGTGCGGATGCCGCCGAAAATCACCGGTAGCGCCATGGGAATTTCAACCCAGCGCAGCCGCTGCCAGAAGGTCATGCCGATGCCGCGTCCGGCCTCACGCAGACCCGGCGGCAGGCTGTCCAGCGCGGTATGGGTGTTGCGTACAATCGGCAGCAGCGAGTAGAGAAACACCGCGGTAATGGCGGGCAGGGCACCAATGCCCTGACCGATCAGCGAAAACAGCGGGATCATTAGGCCAAACAGTGCGATGGACGGAATGGTCAGCACGATGGTCGCGATGCCCAGCACCGGTGTCGCCAGCCATTTGTGACGGACAATTAAAATGCCGAGCGGAACGCCGATAATAATGGCCAGGCCAACCGCCAGCGCCACCAGCCACAGATGCTGCAGCGTCAGGGTTAAGAGGTAATCCCAGTTATCCAGAATGTAGTGAATCGTCTCCATAGCGCCTCCTACAACAGCTTTTTGCTACGCAGGAAATCACGGGCGACCTGCTGCGGTGACTGATGATCGATATCCACCTTCTTGTTCAGCTCGGTGATAACGTCGTTGTTGAGCTGGGCGGAGAGGGTGTTAAGCGCCTCTTCCAGCCCCGGGTTCGCCTCCAGCGTGTCTTTACGCACCACCGGGGTGACGGCATAGCTCGGGAAGAAGCCTTTATCATCTTCCAGTACTTTGAGGTCGAAACCTTTCACGCGGCCGTCGGTGGTGTAGATCAGCCCGGCATCAACAAAACCGTCGCGCACCGCGTTATATACCAGACCGGGATCCATCTGGCGGATCTGCGGACGGTCCAGCGCCATGTTGTAGGCCTTCTGCAGCGGCTTCATCCCATCGCTGCGCCCGGCAAACTCAAGATCCAGTCCCAGCAGCCAGTTTTTATCCGGGTTGGTTTTACGCACCTGCTCAATCTTCGCCACCATCTCAGACATGGTGTTGATATGTTCCGCTTCGGCGCGTTTACGCTGCATGGCGAAGGCATAGGTGTTGTTCATATCGGCGGGTTTGAGCCAGACCAGACCGTGCTTCGCGTCCAGACGCTTAACCGTCTCGTAAGACTCCTGCGGCGACATGCGTTTGTTGATGTGGTTAAAGATGATCAACGATGTACCAGTGTACTCCCAGGTCATATCAATCTGTTTGTTGATCATCGCGTTACGGGAGATAACGGTCGCAATATTGGTTTGCGGCTGCACCTGGAACCCTTTCTTTTGCAGGTACTGCACGGTCATGGCCGAGAGAATATGCTGCTCGGTAAAGCTCTTGGTCGCCAGAATCAGCGGGGCGGCTATCGCCTGGCTGGTGAAGAGCGCCGCGGCACACAGCGCCGTCAGGCTGGATATTAGTCTCATGAAAGCTCCTTGTTATTGTTATCGAGCGAGATGGGGACTCATCACGCGACCCAGCGCAGCCAGCAAGGTGTCGAGGATCAGGGCAAACAGCGCGGTGGCCGCCGCGCCCAGGATCAGCGTCGGGAAGTCGTTCAGGTAGATGCCGGGGAAAATCAGCTCGCCGTAGCTGCTGGCGCCAATCAGGAAGGCCAGCGGAGCTGTACCCACATTAATGGCGGTGGCGATGCGGATGCCCGAGAGCATCACCGGCCAGGCGTTAGGTAACTCCACCTGGCGCAGACGCTGCCATTTGGTCATCCCAATTCCGTTTGCCGCTTCCAGTAACGACGACGGCACCGAGCACAGCCCGGCGTAGGTATTGCGCACAATCGGCAGCAGCGAGGCAAGAAACAGGGCGATGATGGCTGGCGTATCGCCAATGCCAATCACCACCATCGCCAGCGCCAGAACGGCCAGCGGCGGCAGGGTGTTGCCGATGTTGAAGATTTGCATCACGTATTCGGCTACCCCACGCGCCGCCGGGCGGCTGAGCAGGATACCCGCCGGAATGCCAACCAGCAGTGCGAAGAACATCGAGGAAAATACGAGGATTAAATGCTGTTGCCCGAGGTAGATCAGGTCAACCTGACGCGCCTTGATCGTCTCCAGCCCAATGCCCCAGGTGAGGAGGGCCAGAACCAAGATAATGGCGCCGACAAACAGCAGCGAGCGTTTGAGTAATGGATGCATTGCGGTGTGTCTCCCTGTGCGCATGCGTTATCGCAACCAGAGGTTGCCTGTTGTTATGCCATGTTTCGGCAGGGGTAGTTGACCTATAGCAAGTGTTTGGGAAGGGTTCCAGCGAAGGGGAAAAATCAGTAACCCTATGAAACTAGTGACAACCTTGATTAAGCCTTATGAGGTAAGGGCTGGCTGTGGTGCAGGCAGAATAATCTTAAAGCGAAGCGTAGTGTGTGACGCTGTCACAAAATGCGCCCGCATTTCATCGTGCGGGCGGGGGGAGCGTCACAACTGAGACGTTTGCCAGATGGACTCCAGCCCTTGCCGGTAAGTGGTGACGGTGAAGGCGGGAAAACGCTGCTTAAATTTGGCAGAGTCAAACAGGTTGTCTGATTCGTACCTCGGCAATAGCTCGCGGATTTCCCGGGCGTTGTGAGAAAACAGACCCGCAGCGGCGAAGGCCATTTTGCTGATAACGGTATAGTCAGCACGCTTGCCGAAAATCTCACCGGCAAGGGTGACAAACTGTTGATACGTCAGCCTTTCGTCGCAGCAGGGAAGATGCCAGGTTTGACCATACGCGTCCGAGGTATTGCCCAGCAACGCCAGCGCGCGGCTGGCATCCGGCGTCCAGATGAGTGTGCGAAGCTTATCGTCACGTACCGGAACGCGTGGGCGTTTATTACGCTTCAGTCTGTCGATGACCAGCGCGTTGGTGAAACTCTGCGTCCTGGCGGGCCCATAGAATTCGGGGGCGCGACCAATAAGGACGGGAATATCACCGCGCGCCATTTCGTCCAGCACCCTGTTTGCCATCATGGCGCGTACCTTTCCTTTGCGCCCCCGTGGCGCGAACGGCGTCTCTTCAGTTTGCGGCACGTCGTTCTGCGGATACATATAGGTATTGTCAAAATAGACAAATCTCGCGCCCGCGGCCCGGGTGGCATTCAGGACATTGTCCAGCATGGTGGGGAACTGACGCTCCCACAGGGCTGAATCCGGGGGTAAACCTGCGGTGAAATAGACCGTGTCGCTGCCTTTCACTGCCTCATGAGCCTGCCGGGCATCCAGAAGATCGGCAGAAAATGTGGTATCGCTGTCGTTAACTTTCTGCGGATGGCGGCTGACCAGCCTCAGATTGTCGGTATATCCGCGTTTAAGCTCGCGGGCAAGTTCACGGGCAATTTGCCCGCTGGCACCCAGAATGGTTTGCATTGTCGCTCCTGATAACATGACGATTCGATTGACCGTATAAAAAGTTTAAGCTTAAAGTTAACTTTAAGGTCAATATGCAAAAGAAGATGAGATGAAAATTGGCGAGCTGGCGAAAATGACGGGCATAACCCCGTCGCGAATTCGCTTTTATGAGGCAGAAGGTTTGCTGCCAAAACCTGGCCGACAGGGGAACGGCTACCGCAAATACTCCCCCGAAACGGCGGCGCTGCTGAAAATAATCGACAACGCCCAGCGTACCGGGTTTACGCTGGAGCAAATCCGGCGTTTTCTGCCGCAGCCGCACCAGCCCTGGGATCATGCGGAACTGGTCCAGTCCCTGAAGACACGTATTTCGGAGATAGAGGCGATGCAGCAGCAGCTTGAGGAAAACCGCCAGGCGCTGCTGGATCTGGTCGCCAGCATCACGAACAGACCTGACGGCATCTCCTGTGACGACAACATGCAACGCCTGCTGGGACAGTTGCAGAACTCAGACGGTAGCCCGAACCCGGCGAACCCGCGTTGAGACGGTGATAATAGAGACGACGGCGACCACGGTGAGCATCACGCCCAGCGCCAGCATCGCATTAAACCCAATCCACCGGAACAGGAGCAACCCTGCGATACCGCCCGTAATAAACGAGAACAGGGTGGTTAAGTGGGTTTTAAGCTGGCTTTTCTGCGCCGCTGTATCTTTGGAGTAATCCCGGCGCAGCATCGCCACCACCACCGAGGCCAGCGATATTCCCGCGTCCGTCAGCGTGCCGGTGATGTGCGTTGATCTCACCCGGCCGCTGGAGAGCTGGGTGGAGGTGGAATTGTGGATCCCCATCAGACCACAGAGAAAGATAATAATCGTGCGGTTGCTGGTGAGGGCATGGAAATACATCTCGTAAACCGAAATACCGGTCAGTAATAACCCTTCAACAAAGAGGATCTGGCAAAAAACCAGCCGGATATTATGGATAATGCCCCAGATAACAATAATGCGCGCAAGAATGGCACCCGTGACAAACGCCAGAATAATGGAGCCAAAGAAAATAATATCGTTCAGATCGGTGGAAGAGACTTCGCTGGATAATTGTGAGGTATTGCCGGTCATGTGAGAGGGGAAAAAGCCAAATGCCCCAAGAGCGATGGCGTTGAGCAAGCCGGCGGATGTCGCCAGCCAGAGGGCTAACCGGCGATCCTCCTGATGCGTTCGTTCTTTTTTGAGTTTAATCAGCAAGAATACCTCCGGGGTGAGCTTTGCCTGAAACGTCAGGCTAGCAAAGCGGTACAACGGACAGTCCAGGATATGGCTTAATTATTATTCCCTCTGACGAGATGCAGGGTTTTGTAATTAAATAAAATATCCTTGCTGAATATAGGGCCGTGGGGAATTCAGACCATGCCGTTATTTCCGTGTCGCAAAAATGCCGGGCGCTGATTAAGACGTTCAAACCAGGCATCAATGGCAGGCACCGCGGGTTTGTCAAAAGGCGTCATCTTCCAGCGGTTCACCGACAGCCCCAACACTACATCTGCAAGCGTAAACGTTTCGCACGCAGTAAAGGCGCCGGTGCGCTGCAACTGCTGCTCCAGAATGCCGATGCAGTGGTTCCACTCTTTTATCCCGGCGGCAATCCGCACGGGATCGTTATAGTCCGGGTTTTTGCGGCCCAGCGCCGGAAAGACATAGCGCCACGCGTTGTTGAATTCGGTTGCCTGCCAGTCCATCCAGCGCTCGACGTTAGCGCAGGTCTGCGGCTGCGATGGCAGCAGGTCATCGCGCCCGGCTTTGCGCACCAGGTAGCGGCAGATTGAATTCGATTCCCACAGCACAAAATCGCCGTCGATCAACACCGGCACCATGGCGTTGGGGTTCAGGGCGCGGAAGGCGTCCGTTTCCGTCGAGGCAAATCCGCTGCCGTAATCTTCCTGCTGATATGCAATTCCGGCTTCTTCGCAGGTCCAGAGGACTTTACGCACGTTGATGGAGGTGGTTTTGCCGAGGATGGTGATCATGGGTCAGGTGTCCTGCACTGGAATGAATGGTTTAAAAACAATACATCAGTTTTGTGAAAGAGGTCGGGGCAAAATTAGGTGATGAGTGCGCTGGATTGGGGGAGCGATACCGTCTTTCTGGAAGGAGCCTCGCAAACCTAAAAGTAACCCGGTGAAAATGAGGGTTAATGCTTTTATTCCGATTACCTGGGTCGTAAAGTGACGGCGTTGCGGCACATCCGCAATCGGGTGTAGGAACCCGGATCTCACAGTGCGACTTTATTTTGTCGCAACAGTGCATATGCCGTTAAAATCACGGTGGCGCTGGCGGAGCAGCCGTTAAGGCTGGCCGTTTTCTCTGTGGGCGGTATTCCTACCTCCGTCAGCGCTGCCCCCTCGAGCGTAGGAACTCATCGGGTGGTTAATTCAATTTCATACACTGAGGATGCCTTATGGCTACTATCCCAACCCTGTCTTACCTGCAATCTGACGAAAACATTATTCAGCAACTTATTACCCGACCCCTTCCGGTTGACGCCGACCTCTTTGACGTGGCGGACAACTGCGCCGCGCTGGTGACCGTGCTGGTCGAAAGCGATGACAGCGTCATTTGCACTGCGCTCTGTGAGCGTCTGCTGCAAGCGCTTCTTCGACTCCGCGAACTCTGCGATGCCGATCTCCCGCCGAACCTTATTGAACAGTTGATTGTGGGAGAGAAAATGACCTCCTGCGTGCCCGACTGCTGGCACGACACCGCTACTCAGATAGACTATGCGCTGGCACTTACCCAAGCCGTTAAAGGGGGGACATTGCCTGCGAACGTTGCGAAAGAGCTTACTGGGCTGCTGCACGATATGATTTGGCTTCTGGCGGAGTTTGTGAAGGAGCCGCGAATTGTGGCGCACTGAGTGCGGGCAGGCATTGTTAGCTGCTTAGAGGGTGGTGTGGGAAAGGGGCTAAGGTGAGCCCCTCTAAGGTTTTTTTGAGGCTTCTGTTGAGACTGGGGGTAAATGGCTACTATGAGCCAGATACGGACGGTTCTCTACTGATTGAACCACAATCTGGTGAGACGCTAAATGTAGCTCAAATAACCGCTCATGAAAGTCTTTTTTTTGCCGATATAACACGGAAGTTTATGTACTGAAGTTAAGTATGTTTCTTTAGTGACTGTGATAAAGACATGGTTTTTATTAGATAAGGAATAATGATGATTAGAATTTTAGGGCTTATATTTTTGTTACTTATGACAGGGTGTTCAACGCCTGGAAAACCAGCTTTCTATTATACCTGGACACAGTACAAAACCGGTGTTGAAGTGATGCTGGTCAATGAACCGCAGTACAAAGATGGTTTTGATGGAATTCTTCGTATTGACGATAAAGGCAAATACGCAGTAATGGCTATATACAACGGTGGGGATATGTCGAGTCACTTCGGATATGTCACCAGGGACAGTCTCGAAAGTTGGATAACTATGTACACTGACTTTTTAAAATGGGATCCGCAAAATCCAGCGCAGCCGACAAAATTCACTATTCTGGATAATCTTTCGTGGACCCATAAAGACTACGATGTTGAGTATCGATTCGTGAACGGTAAAAAGCTATTTGTTATCAATAAGCACAGTACTGGAAACTGGTTTGTGGACTTCTCAGAGCTCTCCATGGATGAAGCCAATGTCGCAAAGCTGACTGATGTCTATCTCGCTCTGAGACAGAAGCTGAAATAGCCAGTCAACAGCTCTCGGTTGGGCCTCATTTGGAGGTTTTCCGTGACTGTCAGAGATAATCTAATCGTCTGCATTGTACCTCTCCGTTGAATGTAATGCAGACTTAGCAATGTCCGCTTCTGGCACTGAGCGGACAAGCCCGCTTGCTTGTCGGGCTCTGGCCTCGCCAGTTTCGCCGATGAGACCATGCCCCGCCTGTCGTAAAATGGCCGTTTGTGCGACGGCCATCATGGATTATCCCCATACTCTTAATATCCGAAACCAATCAGCCATCCGTTGAACGGGTTAGTTTTTCCCATTGTTCAATTTCCTTACCTAACGCTTCGAGTTTTTGTCGTACCAAACTTAATGCATCACTGCCTAGCAACAGATGAGTAGGAGGATTTTGGCTCTCGATCAATGCAAGCATGGCTGACCTGCCCCCACGATTAGATACAACACTCAGTTAGTAACGTCGGAATCTTCATTCTCAGAATGACCCTTTCTCCAGCCCGCTGCAAATTCAGACGGTGTCTG
>NZ_JBMKHJ010000041.1:0-40074 GCF_049237265.1 Enterobacter cloacae complex sp. IR5384
GATGATCTGTTCGTCGGAAAAACGCTTCTTCATGGGGATGTCCTCATGTGGCTTATGAAGACATTACTAACATCGGGGTGTACTAATCAACGGGGAGCAGGTCACTGATGCCAGCAATATTAATTTAAATTTATTATTGGCATTAAAATTTTTGCTGCCATTGTAACGATTAACTTTGTTGTAATTTAGAATATTCAAATCCCAAAAAGAGTTTCCCACAGCTTTCTCCCTCCCCATCCTCTACCCTATCCCCAACTCATAGCAGTACCCCTTAATAGCTTCCTGTTCTAAGACGAACGGCGACCTGTAAGAAGCGCCTTTAATGGTCAGCCCCCGGTCAACCAGGGAACGAAGCCTGGTCTGAAACTAACCTCCGGTCTCGATACAGGTGACCATCCCTTTATAGCTACAGGCAGAACGCTGTAGAGAAGTCGGACGGTATTGCCGAAGGCTTTGCGTCCGTATTTCCTGCTGTATGTGCAAAACGCGGCGTCACTTTTAAGAGCGTAAGCGAGTGAAAGTGACGCCAGCGCGCAGACCGCTCCAGTAGCATGGCAAACATGGCTACCGACACTCGTGATAATTCGGAACGCCAATTCCGGTTGCGGTTTTGCCGCAACGTGTGGACTATAGTGCAAGTCAGTACGTAAAAAACTATGCTTATCGCCTCATAATAGGGGGCTTATACGTGCCGCATAAAACCTTATACTCACTTATTAAATAGGCTAGATTCATGGCAAATACTATTGTCACTACAGAGTCAGCCTGCTAACTATGTTGATTGTTTGCTGATGGTGATGGTCATGACTACCGAATATACCGTTGTTGAATCTGTTCCCTCTGCCGAAGCTTTTTGTCGTTTACGAAGTATATCGGGGTTGTCAGCACGGCCGCTTGAGGCTGCCAGGGTGGGTTTGCCGAGAAGCTGTTATGGCGTACACATTCTCTGGCAAGGAGTGCCTGTCGGCATGGGGCGTATCGTTGGCGATGGTGCATTAAACTTCGAGATAGTCGATATAGCCGTCGACCCTGCCCATCAGGGGCGTGGACTTGGCCGAATCATTATGGAAAACATTATTCGATGGCTGGACAGCAACGCTTATAAAGGCGCTTATGTCTCTCTGGTGGCTGATGTACCGGAACTCTACGCGAAGTTCGGTTTTGAGTTAGTCCGGCCGGAAAGCGAAGGAATGGCGAGAGTCTGGGGGTAATGTTGTCATCTGGAACAGCAAACATCCCGCTTTTGTGTCCTTGAATGTGCCCATAGCCATGTTTTCAAGGCAACGTATTGCTGATAGATTAACGAGTTAGCCCGATTTTCCAGCTTCTGCATTGCCCCGTTACTGAAGGGTGATTTCCCCCAGGAAATCACCCTTGTCCAGTCGATTGCCGTACTCAAAGAGAGCCATCCGGCCGAAAAGCTTCTGAAGCGTTTTTTATTAGCCGATTATTGATCACCACCCTGAGCGTGGCGGCGATCCCCACCTATGTAACCGTTTCCCTGGTGCTGCTGATGGAAACCATGGGTTTTAATCGCGAGCAGTATTCCACGATGGTCAGTATGGCGGTCTCGTTCTTGACGCCGTTTGCGCTCAATATGCTGATCGGGATTCTGATTGGCTGTAGCATGCTCTGCATCCCTTTACTTATGGTCCTCCAGCCCTTCACGCTGATCTGGCATAAACGG
Source organism: Enterobacter cloacae complex sp. IR5384 (assembly GCF_049237265.1). Lineage (NCBI taxonomy): Bacteria > Pseudomonadati > Pseudomonadota > Gammaproteobacteria > Enterobacterales > Enterobacteriaceae > Enterobacter > Enterobacter cloacae complex sp. IR5384. Next base: position 1,688 of record NZ_JBMKHJ010000041.1, read on the forward strand.
AACAGCCATAATCCGAAAATCCTCTGGCTACGCGAGACCATCAAGGCGTTATAGGGTGTCAGCGATCCAATTTTCGCCTAAGAAAATGTAAAGTTCGGTCCTCAGCCTTTTCTTACTATCATTTACTGATTAAAACAGGAGTTGAGTTAAGCGATAATGATGTAACCGTTTAACCGACTACGACCATTATCAAGGAGCGAAAAATGGCTACGCACTTTGCAAGAGGGATACTGACAGAAGGTCGTCTCGTATCGGCCAGAATTTCTTCAGCGTGTCACAGTGAAGCGCTCAAACTTCCAGAGCACCGTCGGTCGCGTTTTTTGGCGTCCCGGGCGCTTCTTGCTGAACTGCTGTTTATGCTGTACGGCACCAGTGAGCTGCCGGACATCATCATCCAACCTGAAGGTCGTCCGGTCTTTGCCGACCCGGAGCTGCCGCGTTTCTCCATTGCCTATACGGGCAATATTATTGGCGTGGCACTCACCACCGAAGGCGATTGCGGGCTGGATATGGAGCTTCAGCGCGCGACACGCGGTTTTCACGGCGCCAGCCCGCATGATGATTACCCGCTCTCCAGCAATGAACAGCTGTGGGTGCGCAACCAGAACGATCCCACTGAAGCCCGGGTTCAGCTTATCACCTTGCGTCAGAGCATTCGTAAGCTCTGTGGCTGCGCGTCAGACGATGCCAGTCAGCTGCAACTCCTGCCGGGCTCCGGACGCCTGCGCTCCACGCAAGCCGCGCTGGTAGAAGCGCTCAGCGATGTTGAGGATGTACTGATCTGGTCTGTAGCAGTGACACCTGCCATTGAACGGCTGAAAATCTGGGAATTTGACAGTAAACAGGGATGGAGTAGCCTTCCGGATGTGCCCGAACGTGCCAACGAGCCCGCCGCGCGCCTGATGAGATTAACCAGTTTACCGGCAGAAAAAGCATATACCCTTAGCTGATCCGTTCAGGGTCATCATGATGAAACAGGAGTAATCATGTCTGAAACGTTGAAAGTCGTTACATTACTGGGAAGCCTGCGCAAAGGTTCATTTAACGGGATGGTTGCCCGTACGTTGCCACAGTTGGCTCCGGCGGGTATGGAGATTAGCGCCCTGCCGTCCATTGGTGACATTCCCCTTTACGATGCGGACGTGCAGCAGGAAGAAGGCTTTCCGCAGAGCGTCGAAGCGCTGGCCGAGCAGATTCGCCAGGCTGACGGGGTGGTGATTGTGACGCCAGAGTATAACTACTCGGTTCCGGGTGGTCTGAAAAACGCAATTGACTGGCTATCCCGCCTGCCGGAGCAGCCGCTTTCCGGTAAGCCGGTGCTGATTCAGACCAGTTCAATGGGTGCCATTGGCGGTGCGCGCTGCCAGTATCACCTGCGTCAGATCCTGGTATTCCTGGATGCAATGGTCATGAACAAGCCGGAATTTATGGGTGGAGTGATTCAGAATAAAGTCGACCCGCAGACGGGTGAAGTGGTGGATCAGAGCACGCGTGACCATCTCTCTGGCCAGTTGACGGCGTTTGGGGATTATATCAAGAGGGTGAAGGCTTAAGTGAGGTGCGGGCTGATGCCCTCACCCCAGCCCTCTCCCACGGGAGAGGGTGCAAACATGTTTATTTGGCGTCGATAAACACAATCTTCAGCACAAACAGCAGCGCCACAATGATGACGCACGGGCTGAGGTCGCGGAAACGACCGGTGCCAATCTTCATCACGCAGTAAGAGATAAAGCCCAGCGCGATACCTTCAGTAATAGAGAAACTGAACGGCATCATTACCGCGGTAATAAACGCCGGTACCGCTTCGGTTAAATCATCCCACTTCACGCGCGACAGGCTGGAGGTCATCAGTACCCCCACGTAAATCAGCGCACCGGCAGCCGCATACGGTGGAACCATGCCAGCCAGTGGAGAAAGGAAGATCACCAGCAGGAACAGAATACCCACCACAACCGCGGTCAGACCGGTACGGCCCCCTACGGAGACACCGGAAGAGGACTCAATGTAAGCGGTAACAGAAGAGGTTCCGATAAAAGCACCGCTGACAGAGGAGATGCTGTCCACAAACAGCGCCTGCTTCATGCGCGGGAATTTACCTTTCTCATCCGCCAGGCCCGCTTTGTCGGTCACGCCGATCAGCGTGCCGGAGGAGTCAAACAGGTTCACCAGCATAAAGGAGAAAATCACCCCCGCCAGGCCCAGATTCAGGGAACCCGCCAGATCAACATGACCAATAACGGTAGAGACGCTCGGTGGTGCGGAGACAATGCCGTTATAGTGAACGTCACCCAGCATCCAGCCCAGTAGGGTGGTCACTACGATGGACACCAGCACCGCCGCATGAATATTGCGGGAAGCGAGGATCGCGATGATAAAGAAGCCCAGCACGCCCAGCAGCACGTTATGGGAGGTCAGGTGACCGATGCTGACCAGCGTCTCCGGGTTAGCGACGATAACACCGGCATTTTTCAGCCCCATCATACCGATGAACAGACCGATACCGCTGGTGATACCCACGCGCAGGCTGACAGGAATGTTAGCAATCATCCAGTAACGCACGCGGAAAATAGTCAGCAGCAGCAGACCAACCGCACCCCAGAAGATAGCGCCCATGCCGACTTGCCACGGCAGCCCCATCGCCTGAACTACCACGAACGCAAAGAATGCGTTAAGCCCCATCGCCGGAGCCAGCGCAACCGGCAGGTTAGCGAATACGCCCATCAGAATGCTGCCAAGTGCAGCGATCAGGCAGGTGGTCACGAAGACGGCGCTGGTATCCATGCCAGCAACGCCCAGAATTTGTGGGTTAACAAAAACGATATAGACCATCGTCAGGAAGGTGGTAAAACCGGCGATCACTTCGGTGCGTGCCGTTGTGCCGTGCTCGCGCAGTTTAAACACGCGCTCAAGCAGACCCTGACCCGATGTCTGGGTTGTGTGTTGTTGACTCATCATCAATTTCCGAACAAGGAGGGAAAATTCGTCGCTATCCTATACCAAAATGCGACAATAGTGGCGGTTACGAGATACTTTTTTCATTGATTTTGCTTATACGGCAACGATTGCGTCTCGTTGAACTGCAGTACGTAAACGTTAAACTTGTAAAAAGGGAAAGGCATGTCCGGAATTGAAGCGGTATTTTTCGACTGCGACGGTACGCTGGTCGACAGTGAGGTCATTTGTTCCCGCGCGTATGTCGCCATGTTCCAGGAATTTGGTATTACGCTCAATCTCGACGAGGTGTTCAAACGCTTTAAGGGCGTGAAGCTGTACGAGATCATCGACATCATTAACGCCGAACACGGTGTGGATCTGGCGAAAACGGATCTGGAACCGGTGTACCGCGCCGAGGTCGCACGCCTGTTCGATTCTGAGCTGGAGGTCATTGCTGGCGCAAACGCGCTGCTGGATGCCATGACGGTACCGATCTGCGTGGTGTCTAACGGACCGGTCAGCAAAATGCAGCACTCGCTGGGTAAGCTTGAGATGCTGCACCACTTCCCGGAAAAATTGTTCAGCGGCTACGATATTCAACGCTGGAAGCCAGATCCTGCGCTGATGTTCCATGCGGCAAACGCAATGAACGTCAACGTAGAGAACTGTATTCTGGTGGATGACTCGTCCGCGGGCGCGCAGTCGGGCATTGATGCAGGAATGGAAGTGTTTTATTTCTGTGCCGACCCGCACAACAAGCCGATCGATCATCCAAAAGTGACGACCTTTACCGATCTGGCGCAGTTGCCGGAATTGTGGAAGGCGCGCGGGTGGAATATTACACGATAGGTTTTTGTAGGCCCGGTAAGCGCAGCGCCACCGGGCATTTTAACCACCGATTACTCTTTCGGATCTTTACCCGCCAGCAGCTTGTCCAGCTCGTCGCCGCCCACGTGACGGAAGTCCTGACCTTTCACGAAGTAGAAAATGTATTCGCAAATGTTCTGGCAGCGGTCGCCGATACGCTCGATAGAGCGCGCGCAGAACAGGGCGGTCAGTACGCTTGGGATCGTACGTGAATCTTCCATCATGTAGGTCATCAACTGGCGCACGATGCCTTCATACTCCTGGTCGACTTTCTTGTCTTCACGGTAGATACGCACCGCTTCGTCCAGATCCATACGCGCAAAGGCATCCAGCACGTCGTGCAGCATCTGCACCGTGTGGCGGCCCAGCGACTCCAGGCTTACCAGCAGCGGCTGATGCTGCTGAGAGAATTTCTCCAGCGCGGTGCGGCAGATTTTATCCGCTACGTCACCGATACGTTCCAGCTCGGCGATGGTTTTGATGATGGCCATCACCAGACGCAGATCGCTCGCCGTCGGCTGACGCTTGGCGATGATGCGCACACACGCTTCGTCAATCGCCACTTCCATCATGTTGACGTTTTTATCGCCTTCGATAACGCGCTTCGCCAGTTCGCTGTCCTGGTTATGCATCGCCGTAATCGCATCAGAAAGCTGTTGCTCGACCATGCCACCCATGGTCATGACCTGAGTGCGAATACTTTCCAGCTCTGCATTGAACTGGCCGGAAATGTGTTTATTAAGATTGAGATTGTCCATAGCGCGCTCCTGAATCAACCGTAACGACCGGTGATATAGTCTTCTGTTTGCTTTTTAGCGGGCTTGGTGAACAGATCGTCCGTGTTACTGAACTCAATCAACTCGCCCAGGTACATAAATGCCGTGTGGTCGGAGCAACGCGCAGCCTGCTGCATGTTGTGGGTCACGATAACCACGGTGTAATCCTGCTTCAGCTCGGTGATCAGCTCTTCGATACGACCGGTGGAGATCGGGTCCAGCGCTGAACACGGCTCATCCAGCAGCAACACTTCCGGGCGGATCGCGATTCCACGCGCAATGCACAGACGCTGCTGCTGCCCGCCGGAGAGAGAGTAACCGCTCTGGTGCAACTTATCTTTGGTTTCGTTCCATAATGCGGCCTTGGTCAACGCCCACTGCACGCGCTCGTCCATATCGGCACGGGAGAGCTTTTCAAACAGGCGTACACCAAACGCGATGTTGTCGTAAATCGACATCGGGAACGGCGTCGGTTTCTGGAAAACCATGCCCACTTTCGCGCGCAGCAGGGCGATATCCTGAGCCTGGGTCAGAATGTTTTCACCGTCCAGGATGATTTCGCCTTCGGCACGCTGCTCTGGATAGAGCGAGTACATTTTGTTAAAGGTGCGCAGCAGCGTGGATTTACCACAGCCGGACGGACCGATGAATGCCGTTACCTGGTTCTTCGCGATATCCAGGTTGATATTCTTCAGGGCATGGAATTTGCCGTAGTAGAAGTTCAAATCACGAACCTGAATCTTACCCGGGGCAGTATCAACCATACTCATTGACTCATTTCCTCATTCGGCGCCGCGAGCTGCCGCGCCGTAAAAATTTAACCGTGTTTCTTCTTCGCGAAAATGACGCGCGCCAGAATGTTCAGCAACAATACGCAAAGGGTGATGATCAGCACCCCGGCCCAGGCCAGCTGCTGCCATTCCGCGAATGGGCTCATCGCAAATTTAAAGATCGTCACCGGCAGGTTGGCGATCGGCTGCATCATGTCCGTGCTCCAGAACTGGTTGGAGAGGGCGGTAAACAGCAGCGGTGCCGTTTCACCCGCGATACGGGCAATGGCCAGCAGAATACCGGTCATGATCCCGGAGACAGAGGCTTTAAGCGTAATCGCGGAGATCATTTTCCACTTTGGTGTACCCAGCGCATACGCCGCTTCACGCAGACTGTCCGGCACCAGTTTGAGCATGTTCTCGGTGGTACGAATGACGATAGGCACCTGCAGCAGCGCCAGCGCAATCACACCCGCCCAGCCGGAGAAGTGTTCCATTTGTGCCACAACAATGGTGTAAACAAACAGACCCACCACAATAGACGGCGCAGAGAGCAGAATGTCGTTAATGAAACGAATCACTTCTGCGAGCCAGGATTTACGGCCATATTCCGCCAGATAGATACCCGCCATGATGCCAAGCGGCGTACCGAATACCGTCGCCCACAGGATCAGCAATCCGCTGCCTGCCAGGGCGTTCGCCAGTCCACCACCCGCCGTGTTCGGCGGAGGCGTCATTTCGGTGAACAGCGCCAGAGACATGCCGTCGATACCGCGAACCACGGTAGAGAAGAGGATCCAGATCAGCCAGAACAGACCGAATGCCATCGTCGCCATCGAGAGCGTCAGCGCGATACGGTTTTTAAAACGACGCTTCGCCTGCATTTTGCGGCGGGATTCCGCAAGCTGAGCAGGGCTTTGCATTTCGAGAGTTGCCATTAGCGTGCCCCCTCATTTTTCGCGAGACGCAGGATCATCAGCTTGGAGATCGCCAGTACGATGAAGGTAATCACGAACAGGATCAGACCCAGCTCCATCAGCGCCGCCACGTGCAGCCCGGATTCCGCTTCGGCGAATTCGTTCGCCAGTGCGGAGGTAATACTGTTACCCGGCATATAGAGCGAGGCACTGTCGAGCTGGTAGGTGTTACCGATGATAAAGGTCACCGCCATGGTCTCACCCAACGCACGCCCTAAGCCCAGCATCACGCCCCCAATCACCCCATTTTTGGTGAACGGAAGAACGATACGCCAGATCACTTCCCAGGTGGTGCAGCCAATGCCGTAAGCCGACTCTTTCATCATCACCGGGGTTTGTTCGAACACATCGCGCATAACTGCCGCAATGTACGGAATAATCATGATGGCGAGGATCACACCAGCCGCCAGAATACCGATACCGAATGCCGGGCCGGAGAACAGCGCCCCCACAAACGGAATAGCGGAAAGAACATTACCCACCGGCTCCTGGAAATACGTGGCAAACAGTGGCGCAAAGATAAACAGACCCCACATGCCGTACACGATACTTGGAATGGCCGCCAGCAGTTCAATGGCGATACCCAGCGGGCGTCGCAGCCAGCCCGGTGCCAGTTCCGTCAGGAACAGGGCGATACCAAAGCTTACCGGAACTGCAATCAGCAGGGCGATGAACGAGGTGACCAGCGTGCCGTAAATCGGCACCAGCGCACCGTAGATATCATTCGGCGCGTCCCACTCTTTGGTCCACAGGAAGGAGAAACCGAATTTCTGAATGCTCGGCCAGGAGGAGAAAATCAGAGACACGATAATGCCGCCCAGTAGCAATAGCACAATCAGCGCAGCCAGTTTTACCAGCGCGCTGAAAATCATGTCACCTTTTTTACCCGGAGGGTTAAATGCAGGCTTGGTTGCAGCCATAAATTACTCTTCTGTTTGAGACGTTTTACGAATATGCCCGGTGGCGCTGACGCTTACCGGGCCTACAGCGTTAACCGTAGGGCGGGTAAGCGTAGCGCCACCCGCCATCTTCGTTAAATATATCCTGTTAGTACAGCGCTTTACCGCTGCTGTCTTTCACGTTGGTTTTCCATGCAGCACGAATCTGCTCAACCACGCTGTCTGGCAGGCTGGCATAATCCAGGTCATTAGCCTGTTTGCCGCCGTTTTTGTATGCCCAGTCGAAGAACTTCAGCACTTCTGCACCCTGCTCAGGTTTCTTCTGCTCTTTGTGAACCAGAATGAAGGTGGTAGAGGTGATTGGCCACGCGTCTTCACCTTTCTGATTAGTCAGGTCCTGAGCGAAGGATTTGCTCCAGTCAGCGCCTTTTGCAGCGTTGGCAAAGTTCTCTTCAGTCGGGCTGACAGGTTTGCCATCAGCAGAAACCAGTTTGGTGTAGGACAGGTTGTTCTGCTTGGCGTACGCATATTCTACGTAACCGATAGAGCCCGGCAGACGCTGTACGAACGCGGCGATACCGTCGTTCCCTTTACCGCCCAGACCGGTTGGCCAGTTAACGGTAGAGCCGGAACCGACTTTAGATTTCCACTCTTCGTTCACCTTCGCCAGGTAGCTGGTGAAGACGAAAGAGGTACCAGAACCATCCGCGCGGCGAACCACGGCGATGTTCTGAGAAGGCAGCTTCAGGCCAGGGTTGAGCTTAGCGATGGCTTCGTCATCCCATTTTTTGATTTTGCCCAGGTATATATCACCCAGGGTTTTGCCGTCCAGCACCAGCTCACCCGACTTCACGCCCGGCAGGTTGATCGCCAGAACCACACCACCGATTACGGTCGGGAACTGGAACAGGCCTTCCTGAGCCAGTTTGTCATCAGACAGCGGAGCGTCGGATGCGCCGAAATCAACGGTGTTTGCGGTAATTTGTTTCACGCCACCGGAGGAGCCGATACCCTGATAGTTAACCTTGTTACCGGTTTCTTTCTGGTAGGTATCCGCCCATTTGGCATACACCGGCGCAGGGAAGGTTGCACCAGCGCCAGTCAGGCTTGCTTCTGCGAATACAGAGAAAGCGCTCAGAGATAAGGTCGCGGCGACAACAGTTGCGACAGTGGTACGCATAACTTTCATAATGTCTCCTGCAAGGATTTCGTAAATCATTGTTTAAGTGGCTACGATGAGCAAAATAGGACAAACAGGTGACAGATAAATGTACGAATTATGACAGTTTTATGACAATGGAAATTTAGCTTAAAAACCAGCGAAAGATTCCTGATTTATCATCATGTTAGCCACAATCATGACAACAACTTTTCAGAAATATTTTCTTTATGTGACACTGAAAAAAGTAGCTGAAGATGACAGATTGTCATAAATAAAAACGCGAATGCGTTGATTAAAAACAAACCAGGCAGGGTAAAAAAGCTCCACCCGAAGGTGGAGCCTGGAGGGATTATTCTACGGTGACCGATTTCGCCAGGTTACGCGGCTGGTCAACGTCGGTGCCTTTGATCAGCGCAACGTGGTAAGCCAGCAACTGCAGCGGCACGGTGTAGAAGATAGGGGCAATAACCTCTTCTACGTGCGGCATCTCGATGATGTGCATGTTGTCGCTGCTGGCAAAACCGGCGTCCTTATCAGCGAAGACGTACAGTACACCACCGCGGGCGCGAACTTCTTCAATGTTGGACTTCAGTTTTTCCAGCAGTTCGTTGTTAGGTGCCACAACGATAACCGGCATATCCGCGTCAATCAGCGCCAGCGGGCCGTGTTTTAGCTCGCCTGCCGCGTAGGCTTCAGCGTGGATGTAGGAGATCTCTTTCAGCTTCAGCGCGCCTTCCAGCGCAATAGGGTACTGGTCGCCACGGCCGAGGAACAGGGCGTGGTGCTTGTCAGAGAAATCTTCAGCCAGGGCTTCAATGCGCTTATCCTGAGACAACATCTGCTCAATACGGCTTGGCAGCGCCTGCAGACCATGAACGATGTCATGCTCAACAGAAGCATCCAGCCCTTTCAGACGCGCCAGTTTCGCCACAAGCATCAGCAGAACCGTCAGCTGCGTGGTAAACGCTTTGGTGGAGGCCACGCCGATTTCAGTGCCCGCTTTGGTCATCAGAGCCAGATCGGATTCACGCACCAGCGATGAGCCCGGCACGTTACAGATAGCCAGCGATCCCAGGTAACCCAGCTCTTTAGAGAGACGCAGCGCCGCCAGGGTATCTGCCGTTTCGCCAGACTGAGAAAGGGTGATCATCAGGCTGTTACGGCGCACGGCGGATTTGCGGTAGCGGAATTCAGAGGCGATTTCCACATCGCACGGCACGCCAGCCAGCGACTCAAACCAGTAGCGAGAGACCATCCCGGAGTTGTAGGAGGTACCGCAGGCCACAATCTGAATGTGCTCAACCTTGCTGAGCAGCTCGTTTGCGTTGGCACCCAGTTCGCTCAGGTCCACTTCACCGTGGCTGATACGACCGGTCAGGGTGTTTTTGATGGCGTTTGGCTGCTCGTAAATCTCTTTCTGCATGTAGTGACGGTAAGCGCCTTTGTCGCCTGCGTCGTACTGCAGATTGGATTCAATTTCAGGACGTTTCACCTGCTCGCCTTTGGTATCGAATACCGTCACGCTGCGGCGAGTCACTTCTGCGATATCACCCTCTTCCAGGAAGATAAAGCGGCGGGTGACCGGCAGGAGCGCCAGTTGGTCAGAAGCGATAAAGTTTTCGCCCATGCCCATACCGATAACCATTGGACTACCGGAACGCGCCGCCAGCAGGGTGGACGGATCGCGGGAGTCCATGATCACCGTACCGTACGCACCGCGCAGCTGTGGGATTGCGCGCAGCACCGCGTCACGTAGCGTGCCGCCCTGTGCCAGCTCCCAGTGCACCAGGTGCGCAATCACTTCGGTATCGGTTTCAGAAACGAAGGTATAGCCGCGCGCTTTCAGTTCTTCGCGCAGCGGTTCGTGGTTTTCGATAATGCCGTTATGCACGACCACGATGTGTTCAGACACATGCGGGTGCGCGTTGCCTTCAGACGGTTCGCCGTGTGTCGCCCAGCGGGTATGCGCAATACCGGTGCCACCGTGCAGCGGGTGTTCTTCCGCGGCCTGGGCCAGCATCTGCACTTTACCAAGGCGACGCAGACGGGTCATATGACCTTCTGCATCCACCACTGCCAGACCGGCAGAGTCGTAGCCACGGTATTCCAGACGACGTAAACCTTCGAGAAGGATTTCAGCAATATCACGCTGCGCAACTGCGCCAACAATTCCACACATAGTTAGATTTCCTGATTATGGCGTTATGCCATGCGTTGTCGCTGACCTGTATTTGCCCTTTCCGGGCACCCCGAGCCTTGTAGAGAGTGGGGTTATTGTTATGGGTACTGCTTGTGGGGGGAGGATTATATTATCCCCTCACCCCGGCCCTCTCCCCAAAGGGGCGAGGGAGAAAAACACCGCACCGAACAATCCCCTCTCCCTTTGGGGAGAGGGTTAGGGTGAGGGGAAAATCCGTTACTTCTTCTTCACAGGGCGTTTCCAGCCCTGCTTGTGCACCTGCGGCACACGGCTTAATACCAGTTCGTTATCGGCGATATCGCGCGTAACGGTTGTCCCGGCGGCAATCGTTACGCCGTTACCCACGGTAACAGGCGCCACCAGCTGAGTGTCGGAACCAACAAACACATCATCACCGATGATGGTTTTAAACTTATTCGCGCCGTCATAGTTGCAGGTAATCGTTCCTGCGCCAATATTCACGTTGTCGCCAATTTCCGCATCGCCCAGATAGGTCAAATGACCGGCTTTAGAGCCTTTACCCAGACGCGCTTTTTTCATCTCAACGAAGTTTCCAACATGTGAGCCTTCCAGCAGCTCAGCCCCCGGGCGCAGACGCGCGAACGGCCCAATAGTGCACGCTGCGTCAAGACGGGCATCTTCCACCACGCTGTATGGGCTAATTTCGCAATCATCACCGATGATGCTGTTTTTGATCACACAGCCCGCACCAATTTTGACGCGGTTACCCAGTGTGACGTTACCTTCCAGGATAACGTTAGTATCAATTTCAACGTCGCGCCCGTGCGTTAACGTTCCACGCAGATCGAAACGCGCCGGATCGCGCAGCATCACGCCGGCCAGCAGCAGTTTTTCGGCCTGTTCGGACTGATAAACACGCTCCAGACGGGAAAGCTGAAGGCGGTTATTCACCCCTTCGGTTTCGCTGATACGCGCCGGGTGAACCGCCGCAATCTCACGCCCTTCCTGGTACGCCATCGCAATGATGTCGGTGATGTAGTATTCACCCTGCGCGTTGTTGTTGTTGAGCTTAGACAGCCAGCGCTTCATGTCCGCGCCGTTAGCCATCAGGATACCGGTGTTGATCTCCTGAATCTGGCGCTGTGCTTCGCTGGCGTCTTTATGTTCAACGATACCCGTGACGTTGCCGTTTTCACGGGTGATGCGGCCGTAGCCGGTCGGATCGTCCAGCACGACGGTTAATAAACCGATACCGCCCTGCGGTTTGGCTTCACGCAGGCGAGTCAGTGTGTCGATGGAGATCAGCGGAACATCGCCGTAGAGCATCAGAATGTCTTCGTCATCGGCAAAGAACGGTGCTGCCTGCTGCATTGCGTGGCCGGTTCCCAGCTGTTCAGCCTGAAGCACCCAGTTGAGCTTGTCATCGCTCAGCGTCTTTTTAAGCAGATCGCCGCCGTGGCCATAGACCAGGTGAACCTGGCGAGCGCCCAATTCATTTGCTGCATCAATAACATGCTGCACCATTGGCTTTCCTGCCAGTGTATGAAGCACTTTAGGCAGATCGGAATACATGCGGGTACCTTTGCCTGCGGCAAGGATCACCACGCTCATCGCACTGTTTGACATACGCATCCTGACGGTAGTTTGAGTGAGAAGTAAAAACGTTTGGTGCTTAAAATTCTACATCTTTTTCGTCATGAATTAAGGACGAAAAAAAAGCCAGCCTGGTATCCAGACTGGCTTTTGTGCTTTTCAAGCCGGTGTTACATCGCTTTTTTGGTCAACTCGATAACGCGCAGTTTGGCGATCGCTTTGGCCAGCTCCGCAGACGCCTGAGCGTAATCCACGTCACCATGAGAGCTGCTAATGTGCTCTTCAGCCTTACGCTTCGATTCCAGGGCTCGCGCTTCGTCGAGATCCTGGCCACGAATAGCGGTATCGGCCAGAACGGTCACACTGCCAGGCTGCACTTCAAGAATGCCGCCGGACAGATAGATAAACTCTTCGTGACCGAACTGTTTAACGATGCGGATCATACCAGGCTTAATGGCGGTGAGCAGCGGTGCGTGACCCGGGAAGATACCCAGTTCACCTTCACTACCCGTTACCTGGATTTTCTCGACCAGACCAGAGAACATTTGTTGCTCTGCGCTGACGACGTCCAGGTGGTAAGTCATTGCCATATCACCCTCCGATTAAGGCGTTAAAGTTTTTTGGCTTTTTCCACAGCTTCTTCGATGGAACCAACCATGTAGAACGCCTGCTCTGGCAGGTGATCGTATTCGCCTTCCATGATGCCTTTAAAGCCACGGATGGTGTCTTTCAGGGAAACGTATTTACCTGGAGAACCGGTGAATACTTCCGCAACGAAGAACGGCTGGGACAGGAAGCGCTGGATCTTACGCGCACGTGCTACCACCAGTTTGTCTTCTTCAGACAGTTCATCCATACCCAGGATGGCGATGATGTCTTTCAGTTCCTGGTAACGCTGCAGCAGGGACTGTACGCCACGCGCGGTGTCGTAGTGTTCCTGACCAACAACCAGTGGATCCAGCTGACGGCTGGTGGAGTCCAGCGGGTCAACGGCCGGGTAGATACCCAGAGACGCGATCTGACGGCTCAGTACCACGGTTGCATCTAAGTGCGCAAAGGTGGTTGCTGGTGATGGGTCAGTCAAGTCATCCGCAGGTACGTATACCGCCTGAACGGAGGTGATAGAACCGGTTTTGGTAGAGGTGATACGTTCCTGAAGAACACCCATCTCTTCCGCCAGCGTAGGCTGATAACCTACCGCTGAAGGCATACGACCCAGCAGTGCAGATACTTCCGTACCGGCCAGGGTGTAACGGTAGATGTTATCAACGAACAGCAGAACGTCACGGCCTTCGTCACGGAACTTCTCAGCCATCGTCAGACCAGTCAGCGCAACGCGCAGACGGTTTCCTGGTGGCTCGTTCATCTGGCCGTAAACCAGGGATACTTTGTCCAGAACGTTGGAGTCGGTCATTTCGTGGTAGAAGTCGTTACCCTCACGAGTACGTTCACCTACGCCCGCAAATACGGAGTAACCGGAGTGCTCGATCGCGATGTTACGGATCAGCTCCATCATGTTTACGGTTTTACCTACACCCGCACCACCGAACAGACCAACTTTACCGCCCTTCGCAAATGGACACATCAGGTCGATAACTTTGATACCGGTTTCCAGCAGTTCCTGAGAGCTGGACAGCTCTTCGTAGGAAGGTGCCGCGCGGTGGATAGCCCAACGCTCTTCTTCACCGATGTCGCCTTTCATGTCGATTGGCTGACCCAATACGTTCATGATACGACCCAGTGTTGCTTTACCTACCGGGACTTCGATCGGGTGCTCAAGGTCTTTAACTTCCAGACCACGACGCAGACCGTCGGAAGAACCCATCGCGATGGTACGCACGATACCGCCGCCGAGCTGCTGCTGAACTTCCAGCACCAGGCTCTCGTTACCATTCTGTACCTCAAGCGCGTCGTACACGCGTGGTACGGCGTCCTGAGGGAACTCGACGTCCACCACGGCGCCGATTACCTGGACAATCTTTCCAGTAGCCATCTTGAATCCTCTACGTAATTCGTAAACCTGGTTAAACCGCGGCGGCCCCCGAGACGATCTCGGTGAGTTCCTGAGTAATGCTGGCCTGACGAGCTTTGTTGTAAACCAACTGCAGCTCTTTAATCAGGCTGCCGCCATTATCGGTCGCGGCTTTCATCGCCACCATTCGTGCGGCCTGCTCGCTGGCCAGGTTTTCTACAACGCCCTGATAAACCTGAGATTCAACGTAACGACGCAGCAGGGTATCCAGCAGCGGTTTCGGATCGGGTTCATACAGGTAATCCCAGGCTTTCTGTTTCAGCTCGTCATCTTCTGAAGCCGGTAAAGGCAGCATCTGAGTGAGCGTTGGCACCTGAGACATGGTGTTAATAAATTTGTTGCTGACAACGTACAGTCTGTCCAGACGGCCTTCATCATAGGCCTGCAACATCACTTTAACCGGGCCGATCAGTTCGGACAGGGACGGGTTATCACCCATACCGGTCACCTGAGCGACAATGTTGCCACCAACGGAGTTAAAGAAAGAGACGCCCTTAGAGCCGATCAATGCGAGGTCGCACTGAACGCCTTTATCGGACCAGCCTTTCATATCCGCCAGCAGTTTTTTGAACAGGTTAATGTTCAAGCCGCCACACAGACCACGGTCGGTCGACACCACCAGGTAGCCCACGCGCTTAACGTCGCGTTCTTCCAGGTAAGGGTGCTTATATTCCAGATTACCGTTTGCAAGGTGACCAATCACTTTGCGCATGGTTTCTGCATAAGGACGGCTGGCCGCCATGCGATCCTGCGATTTACGCATTTTGGAAGCGGCGACCATCTCCATCGCTTTAGTGATCTTTTGCGTGTTCTGGACGCTTGCGATCTTACTACGTATCTCTTTTGCGCCGGCCATGAGCTTCTCCTCAATGCCAGGCGGCTTGTCCTGAGACAAGCCGCCGGACGATTACCAGGATTGGGTTGCTTTGAAGGAATCGAGGATAGCTTTCAGCTTGCCTTCGATTTCGTCGTTATAGCCACCGGTCTGGTTGATCTCTTGCATCAGCGGAGCGTGATCACGGTCGACGTAAGCCAGCAGAGCGGCTTCGAAGCTACCGATTTTCGCCAGTTCCACATCTTCGAGGTAACCGCGTTCAGCCGCGAACAGTACCAGGCCCTGCTGAGCAACAGACATTGGTGCGTACTGTTTCTGCTTCAGCAGCTCGGTCACTTTCTGACCATGGCTCAGCTGTTTACGGGTTGCTTCGTCCAGATCGGATGCGAACTGAGAGAACGCAGCCAGTTCACGATACTGTGCCAGCGCGGTACGGATACCACCGGACAGTTTCTTGATGATCTTGGTCTGAGCAGCACCACCTACACGGGATACGGAGATACCCGGGTTAACCGCCGGACGAATACCGGAGTTAAACAGGTTGGTTTCCAGGAAGATCTGACCATCGGTAATGGAGATTACGTTGGTCGGAACGAACGCAGAAACGTCACCCGCCTGGGTTTCAATGATCGGCAGCGCGGTCAGAGAGCCCGTTTTACCCTTCACTTCACCTTTGGTGAAGTTCTCGACGTATTCCGCGTTAACGCGGGAAGCACGCTCCAGCAGACGAGAGTGGAGGTAGAATACGTCGCCAGGGAACGCTTCACGTCCTGGTGGACGACGGAGCAGCAGGGAAACCTGACGATAAGCAACAGCCTGTTTAGACAGGTCATCGTATACGATCAGTGCATCTTCACCGCGGTCACGGAAGTATTCACCCATAGCACAACCGGCGTATGGCGCCAGGTATTGCAGTGCAGCAGATTCAGAAGCGGTAGCCACAACAACGATGGTGTTAGACAGCGCGCCGTGCTCTTCCAGTTTACGAACCACGTTAGAAATGGTGGACGCTTTCTGGCCGATAGCCACGTACACACATTTGATGCCGGAGTCACGCTGGTTGATGATGGCATCGATAGCCATCGCGGTTTTACCGGTCTGACGGTCACCGATGATCAGTTCACGCTGACCACGACCGATTGGGATCATGGCATCAACGGACTTATAACCCGTCTGAACAGGCTGATCTACGGACTGACGGTCGATAACGCCCGGTGCGATAACTTCGATTGGAGAGAAGCCATCGTGCTCAACCGGACCTTTACCGTCGATTGGTGCACCCAGGGTGTTAACAACACGACCCAGCAGGCCACGGCCAACCGGAACTTCCAGAATACGGCCAGTACACTTAACCTTCATGCCTTCGGCGAGGTCAGCGTATGGACCCATCACAACTGCACCTACGGAGTCGCGCTCCAGGTTCAGTGCGATAGCGTAACGGTTACCCGGCAGGGAAATCATCTCACCCTGCATACAATCGGCCAGGCCGTGGATGCGGATAACACCGTCACTTACAGAAACAATAGTACCTTCGTTATGAGCTTCGCTCACAACATTGAACTGAGCAATGCGCTGCTTGATCAGTTCGCTGATTTCGGTGGAATTCAGTTGCATGCTCCAGTCCCCTTAAGACTGCAAGACGTCTGCAAGGCGCTCAAGACGGCCGCGTACGCTGCCATCAATGACCATATCACCCGAGCGGATGATTACGCCTGCCATTACAGACTTATCGATTTTGCAATTCAGCTTAACTTTGCGTGACAGACGTTTTTCCATCGCGGCGGTAATTTTCGCAAGCTGTTCATGACTCAGTTCAGTCGCAGAAGTTACTTCAACTTCAGCAGTAGCTTCACTAAGGGCACGTAAGTGCTCAAACTGCTCGAGAACATCCGGGAGCACACGGAGACGACCATTTTCTGCCATTACCTTAATCAGGTTCTGACCGTTGGCATCCAGTTGCTCTCCGCACACGGCGATGAACGACGCGGCGAGGGTTTCAGGTGCTAATGCACCAGAAAGCAACTCGGCCATTTGTTCGTTTTTCGTCACCTCAGCGGCAAACGCCAGCATATTCTGCCAGCGATCGACATTTTGGTGTTCGACAGCAAAGTCAAAAGCTGCTTTGGCGTAGGGGCGAGCTACCGTAACAAATTCAGACATCAGCCCCTCCCTCCTTACAGTTCAGCGACAAGTTTGTCCACGATGTCGCTGTTAGCAGCTTCATCCACGGAACGTTCGATGATCTTCTCGGCGCCAGCAACAGCCAGAATCGCAACCTGCTTACGCAGTTCTTCACGAGCACGTTTACGCTCAGCTTCAATTTCAGCCTGAGCCTGTGTCACGATCTTAGTACGTTCCTGTTCTGCTTCAGCTTTGGCTTCGTCCAGGATCTGAGAACGGCGTTTGTTAGCCTGTTCGATGATTACCTGAGCTTCCGCTTTCGCTTTTTTCAGCTGGTCTGTCGCGTTGGCCTGTGCAAGGTCCAAATCTTTCTTTGCACGTTCTGCAGAAGCCAGACCGTCAGCAATTTCTTTCTGACGTTTTTCGATGGCAGCCATTAAAGGCGGCCATACATACTTCATGCAGAACCAGACAAAGATAATAAACGCGATGGCCTGGCCGAGGATTGTTGCGTTCATGTTCACAGCACAATACCTCTTAAATTTCTGTGGCTTGGGGTTTTAAAACAACTACTACGCGACAGCAAACATCACGTACAGACCCAGACCTACAGCGATCATTGGGATAGCATCCACCAGACCCATAACGATAAAGAACTGAGTACGCAGCAGAGGAATCAGATCAGGTTGACGCGCAGCGCCTTCCAGGAATTTGCCCCCGAGGATGCCGATACCGATCGCAGCACCGATAGCCGCCAGACCCATCATCACAGCGGCAGCCATGTACAGCAGATCCATATTCAGGTTTTCCATGACAGTCTCCAGTTTGTTTCAATTAAAACGTAGTAGTGTTGGTAAAAAATCAGTGCTCTTCAGACGCCATCGACAGATAGACGATCGTCAGAACCATGAAGATAAAGGCTTGCAGCGTAATGATCAGGATGTGGAAAATGGCCCAAGGCACATTCAGAACCCACTGTGACCACCACGGCAGAAGACCCGCGATCAGAATGAAAATCAGCTCACCCGCATACATGTTGCCGAACAGTCGCAGACCCAGTGAAACAGGTTTGGACAGCAGGCTAACGCCTTCCAGGATCAGGTTGACCGGAATAAACGCCCAGTGGTTGAACGGCTGCAAGGTAAGCTCTTTCACAAAGCCGCTTACGCCTTTCATTTTGATGCTGTAGAAAAGAATCAGGATAAACACGCCCAGCGCCATCGACAGGGTGATGTTCACGTCAGCAGACGGAACCACGCGCAGAGCAGGCAGACCGAAGACATGCTCGCCAATCCACGGCAGGAAATCGATAGGCAGAAGGTCCATCAGGTTCATCAGGAAGACCCACACGAACACGGTCAGTGCCAGTGGCGCAATCAGCTTGCTCTTACCATGGTACATGTCTTTCACGCTGCCATGGACGAAGCCGATGATCATCTCAACGAACGTCTGGAATTTCCCTGGAACACCGCTGGTCGCCTTTTTAGCAACACCGCGGAACATGGCCAGGAACAGAAGACCCAAAACCACCGAGAAGAACATGGAGTCGATGTTGATCGTCCAGAAGGTGGCCGGGGGGTTATGCGGATCCACCAGCGAGAATGTACGCAGGTCCAGCTGAAGGTTATTCAGATGGTGACCTATGTAATCCTGCGGCGTCATATTTTCTGAAGCCATGATGCCTTTTACCCTTTGTTATTGATTACAGCTGGAGCCAGAACTTGTACCACCAGCACCAAAACCCACGTAGCTATCAGCGGCATGAATACCACTTTCAAAACCGCCAGCGCCATCACCAGTAGAGCAAAGGTCAGCAACACCTTACACACTTCGCCGAGGGCGAAGGACCAGGCCACGCGGCCTTTGGCAGGTGTATGCGCCTGATGACGCCAGGCAAAAATCATAAACAACACGTTTGGCAGCACAACCGCCAAACCCCCGCACACGGCGGAGATGCCCCAGAAGGGGTCTTTGAGGCTAAACAGCAGTCCACTTGCTATCACAGCCAGAAACTGAATGAACAGAAGCTTACGAGCAACGTTTCTACTCAAGAGCGACACAGACATCACGTTTTTACTCCTGCTCCCTTCGAGGTATGCCGCGTGTCGTATAAAACGTCCTTTAAGGCTCAGAGTCAAGCATCAAAAAGCGGTCAAATTATACGGTGCGCACCCGTGATTTCAAACATTAAGTAGCGAAAAGGTGAATAAATGTTTAAATATTTTTCCCCGCCGCTATTTTTCAACTTTTGATGAAAGCCCCGACCTTCGAGGAAAACTGCAAACAGCGCGAAAACGTTGACTACAAAGCGTGCACGAGATCACAAAATACACATTTGCGATAAGGTTGTATTTATCAAACTCGTAAATCGCTTAATTTCATCTTTCTGAAATTAAAGATAAAATGTCGCAACTATTTTCAAAACAGCCCCGTATACAATAAAAACCTTTTATTGACATTCTTAATAAATATTTAACATTGCATTCTGGTTGCTGCTTTCCACTTTTAGCAGGCTGATATTTTCGTGGTTGATTATCTTCAGGGTGAACAATGGTGAGGAAGTTAACCATTAGAAAACCCTTAGTAAAAACACGGTTAAATTCTCTCCGGCAAAATCCGTTGTGTTGTGCTGTTTTTTAACACTGACAGAACAGCACAAATTCCACATTTTTTATTAATTTTTTAAAAATTGTTTGGCTTAATTATCACCAGATGACGTTCGCCTTCGAGCTGAGGAATCTGTAATTTCTCAATGGACTCGACGGCAAAACCGTCCGGAAGCTGTTCAATTTCATCGCCGGGCAACTGCCCTTTCAGCGCATAAAAACGGCCATTCTCTGCCGGTAAGTGCTTACACCAGCTCACCATGTCATTAAGCGAAGCAAACGCACGGCTGATAACCCCGTCGAACGGTGGCTCTGCCGGAAACTCCTCTACCCTGCTTTGCACAGGCGTGATGTTCTCAAGCTTCAGCTCATGCTGTACCTGGCGCAAAAAACGCACGCGCTTGCCAAGGCTATCCAGCAGCGTGAAATGGCTTTCCGGGCGGACAATTGACAGGGGAATACCCGGCAGGCCAGGACCCGTGCCCACATCGATAAAGCGCTCACCGTTCAGGTACGGCGCAACCACAATGCTATCGAGAATATGGCGAATTAGCATCTCGTTGGGGTCGCGTACGGAGGTGAGGTTGTACGCTTTATTCCATTTGTTCAGCATATCGACATAGGCCACCAGCTGATTTTTCTGGTGATCGGTGAGCGAAATACCTGCCTGATCCAGCAGACGAGAGAGTTTATTGAGCACGGTGAATACCTGTTGAGAGACTTAAGTGGCGGGTGACGCTTAGCTAACCCGCCCTACGGAGTTCTGTAGGCCCGGTAAGCGCAGCGCCACCGGGCGAATTACACATATTACGCGCTGCGGCGCAGCATGCCCTGCTTTTTCAGCCACACCAGCAGAATCGAAATCGCTGCTGGGGTAACGCCCGAGATGCGGGAGGCCTGGCCGATCGACACCGGTTTGTGATCGTTCAGCTTGGCGATCACCTCGTTGGACAGCCCCGTCACCTGACGATAGTCCAGCATTTCCGGCAGCAGCGTGTTTTCGTTACGCTGCTGCTTTTCGATCTCATCCTGCTGACGCGCGATGTAACCTTCGTATTTCACCTGGATCTCAACCTGCTCTGCCGCTTCAGCGTCTTCAAGACCCGGGGCAAAGGCGGTGAGTTTCACCAGATTCTCATAGGTCACTTCCGGGCGACGCAGCAGATCTTCACCACTGGCTTCGCGCGAGAGCGGCGCAGTTAAGTGAGCGTTCACTTCCGCAGCGGTTTCGGCCTGCGGATTAACCCAGGTCGTTTTCAGGCGCTGACGTTCCTGCTCAATGCGCTCCAGTTTCTCGTTGAAGCGCGCCCAGCGTTCGTCATCCACCAGACCCAGCTCACGACCCATTTCGGTCAGACGCAGGTCGGCGTTATCTTCGCGCAGCATCAGGCGATATTCCGCGCGAGAGGTAAACATACGGTACGGTTCTTTGGTGCCCAGCGTGCAGAGATCGTCGACCAGCACGCCCAGATAAGCCTGAGAACGCGCCGGAGCCCAGCCCTCTTTCTCGGCAGAGAAACGGGCGGCGTTCAGACCGGCCAGCAGGCCCTGTGCAGCAGCTTCTTCGTAACCGGTGGTGCCGTTAATCTGACCTGCGAAGAACAGACCGTGGATGAATTTGCTCTCCAGGGTTGGCTTCAGGTCACGCGGATCGAAGAAATCGTACTCAATAGCGTAGCCAGGGCGAACGATTTTCGCATTCTCCATCCCCTGCATTGAGCGAACAATTTGCATCTGCACATCAAACGGCAGGCTGGTGGAGATGCCGTTCGGATAGATTTCGTTCGAGGTCAGCCCTTCTGGCTCCAGGAAGATCTGGTGCTGGTTACGATCGGCAAAGCGCATGACTTTGTCTTCGATCGACGGGCAATAGCGTGGGCCGATCCCTTCGATCACGCCGGCGTACATTGGGCTGCGATCGAGGTTATTGCGGATCACGTCATGGGTTTTTTCGTTGGTATGCGTGATATAGCACGGTACCTGCTGCGGATGCTGCGCTGCATTGCCCATGAACGAGAAGACCGGCATTGGGTTATCACCGTGCTGTTGTGCCAGCACGCTGAAATCAATGGTGCGCGCATCAATACGCGGTGGAGTACCGGTTTTCAGACGGCTGACACGCATCGGCAGTTCACGCAGACGGCGTGACAGTGGGATAGATGGCGGATCGCCAGCACGTCCGCCGCTGTAATTATCCAGACCGATATGGATCTTACCGTCCAGGAATGTCCCGACGGTCAGAACAACCGCTTTGGCGCGGAATTTGAGCCCCATCTGGGTAACCGCGCCAACGACACGATCGTTCTCCACGATAAGATCTTCCACTGCCTGCTGGAAGATCATCAGGTTCGGCTGGTTCTCCAGGGCGGTACGCACCGCCTGACGATAAAGCACGCGGTCTGCCTGAGCGCGGGTCGCACGCACAGCGGGGCCTTTACTGGCGTTTAGTATCCTAAACTGAATGCCTGCGTGATCGATCGCTTTCGCCATCAGGCCGCCAAGTGCATCCACTTCTTTTACCAGGTGTCCTTTCCCAATGCCGCCAATCGCCGGATTACAGGACATTTGTCCCAGCGTGTCGATATTGTGTGTCAAAAGCAGGGTCTGCTGACCCATTCGCGCTGCGGCCATTGCGGCCTCAGTGCCTGCGTGACCCCCGCCAATGATGATGACGTCAAAAGGATCCTGATAAAACATGGTGGTCTGCCTCGCGTAAAGCGGTATGAAAATGGATTGAAGCCCGGGCCGTGGATTCTACTCAACTTTAGTCTTTCGAGAAAGCATTGGGATCCTGGGCTATTAAAAAGAAGATCTTTTTATTTAGAGATCTGTTCTATTGTGATCTCTTATTAGGATCGCGGACCTTTGTGGATAAGTCCGATCTCATAAAGAAGATCATGGGGTTAGAAAGGATCGTTTGCTGTGAATGATCGGTGATCCTGGCCCGTATAAGCTGGGATCAGATCGCGACTTTATACACAGGGCAAAAACGACTTCAACGTTGTTCTTTGGATAACTACTGCTTAATACGAGCTTTTAACCAGAGTTATCCACATCTGTTCGCGCGATCTTTAATCGTTTTTGAGTAAATTTTTCCATTCACCCAGCCAGATCTCAGCCGGATCTTCCGGAATATCATGATCGAGGATGTTGATCTTCAGCGTTTCACCCACCTGTTTAGCTCCGCAGGCGGTGACAGCGGCTTCGACTTTCTCTATAGCACCGCAGAAGGTGTCATATTCACGGCTGCCAATACCCACTGCGCCAAAACGCACGTTTGACAGGTCTGGCTGCTGTTCCTGCAGTTCGTCATATAAAGGTTGCAGGTTATCCGGAAGATCGCCTGCACCATGCGTGGAGGTGATCACCAGCCAGACCCCATCAGTCGGGAGATCTTCAAGCAAAGGCCCGTGCAGCGTTTGTGTGGAAAATCCCGCATCCTCCAGCTTCTCAGCCAGATGTTCCGCTACATATTCCGCGCCGCCAAGGGTGCTGCCACTGATAAGGGTAATGTCCGCCATTGATCGCTCGCTCAGATAAAGAGGGGGCCATTGTACGCTGTGAACGGGCTGGGATCTACCTGTGGAAAATGTGGGTATGGATTTGCCCGATCAGGGGCGAATGGTACGCATGATCGGGTTTTGCAGGGAGATCAACGTCTCGGTGGACTGAATTTCATCGATTGTTTGGATCTTGTTGATAAGTACCTGCTGCAGGGCATCTATGGATCGACACATCACCTTGATAAAGATGCTGTAGTGGCCGGTGGTGTAGTACGCCTCTGTGACTTCATCGAGCGCGTTCAGCTTCGCCAGCGCGGAAGGATAATCTTTTGCGCTTTTAAGAATAATGCCAATAAAGCAGCAGACGTCATAGCCCAGCTGTTTTGGGCTGACATCGATACGAGCCCCGGTAATGATCCCCGCCTGTTTCATCTTCTCTACACGAACGTGAATCGTCCCCGGGCTGACGCCAAACTGCTTCGCCAGTTCGGCATAGGCGGTACGGGCATTGGCCATTAACGCCTCCAGGATGCCGCGGTCCAGATTATCGATCTGATAATTTTCCATAGCTTTTTCTTATGAAGATTAATGAATCACTCTATTCTAGCGTTAAATTTTAACGAATCAAAAGTGAAGGTGGCTTTTTGTTGTTTGATTATTGAATTGAATGCCTTTTCTGTTGCTTAATCAATACCAACAGGACGCAGGAGTATAAATAATGAAAACCGCTTATATCGCAAAACAACGCCAGATCAGTTTCGTTAAATCCCATTTTTCCC
Source organism: Enterobacter cloacae complex sp. IR5384 (assembly GCF_049237265.1). NCBI lineage: Bacteria > Pseudomonadati > Pseudomonadota > Gammaproteobacteria > Enterobacterales > Enterobacteriaceae > Enterobacter > Enterobacter cloacae complex sp. IR5384. Next base: position 25,703 of record NZ_JBMKHJ010000041.1, read on the forward strand.
GCCAACTGGAAGAGAAGCTGGGTCTGATTGAAGTTCAGGCACCGATTCTCAGCCGCGTGGGTGATGGGACGCAGGATAACTTGTCCGGATGCGAAAAAGCGGTGCAGGTGAAAGTGAAAACACTGCCAGACGCCCAGTTCGAAGTGGTTCATTCCCTCGCGAAGTGGAAGCGTCAAACCCTGGGACAGCACGACTTCAGCGCGGGCGAAGGACTCTACACGCACATGAAAGCCCTCCGCCCCGATGAAGACCGCCTGTCTGCCATTCACTCCGTTTACGTTGACCAGTGGGACTGGGAGCGCGTAATGGGTGATGGCGAGCGCCATGTCGGCACGCTGAAATCCACCGTTGAGGCGATCTACGCCGGGATCAAAGCGACCGAAGCGGCCGTAAGCAAAGAGTTTGGTCTGGCACCGTTCCTGCCGGAATCGATCCACTTTGTTCACAGCCAGGAGTTGCTGAGTCGTTTCCCGGATCTGGATGCTAAAGGTCGTGAACGTGCGATCGCTAAAGAACTGGGTGCCGTCTTCCTGATGGGGATCGGCGGTAAGCTGTCGGATGGTAAACGTCATGATGTTCGTGCACCGGATTATGATGACTGGAGCACCATGAGCGAGGGCGAATTTGCCGGTCTCAACGGCGATATTCTGGTCTGGAACCCCGTGCTGGAAGATGCGTTTGAACTCTCCTCAATGGGGATCCGCGTGGATGCTGATGCGCTGAAACGCCAGCTGGCGGTGACCGGTGATGAAGATCGTCTCACGCTGGAATGGCACCAGGCGCTGCTGCGCGGTGAGATGCCGCAGACCATTGGCGGCGGCATCGGCCAGTCCCGTCTGACCATGCTGCTGCTGCAACTGTCGCATATTGGTCAGGTGCAGTGTGGTGTCTGGCCGCAGCAGGTACGCGAAAGCGTCAGCTCGCTTCTGTAATTAACGCTGCCAGCGCCTGAGCAGGCGGCTACGCAACCCGGTATCAAAGCGCCAGATATGATCGAAGATGCGCATGATGCCGGGTTTTCCATGGGCGGACATCGCCACTGCGTGGAAACGGTGCTGATGCACCCGCTGTAACTCCTTCACTTTATTCACCACGTCATCCGGCAGCCGCTGGGCAATAAAATCGGAAATCACCACCGCGTCAGCGTCGTACCAGTCGCCGCCCTGCATACGTTCCACAATGCTGCGAAAACAGCTGGCCAGATCGGTACCGCCGCGAAAACGCTGGCTTAAAAAGCGGATCGCCTGCTCAATACCCTGCTGATGGGTCAGCTCATAGCTGACCACTTCGCTGGAAAAGAGCATGATAAAGCAGCGACGCCGGTCAGCGAGCGCCACGCGCATCAGCGCCAGGCAGAACGCTTTGGCACACTGTTCGTTGAAACCGCCCATCGAGCCAGATGTATCCACACAGACGATAAATGGGCCGCGCGGTTGCTCATCAAAATCCTGATGGACCACCGGACGTTGGCTGATTTTTTCGCGCCAGGCTTCGCCATGCAGGCGATAGGTCAGAAGCTGTTTTTCCACCAGCCGACGATAAAACTCATATTCCAGCTCGGTCATCCCGAGCGTGCTCAGCTCCGTAGGCAGCAGGCGTAAAATGTCATCGCTTTGCTGGAGCCCATCCACCTGTTCCGGCACGGTGGCCGGTTCCCGCACCAGGGTGCGGAAGGTTTCCATCGGGGCATCCTTCTTTGGGACCGATTTAGCCTCCCTTGAGCGACCCAGCTGTTCCGCAAGCTTCATCAGCTCGGGCTGCTGCGCCAGGAAATCACCATACCGGACAATCAGCTGATAATCCCCACGCCTGATTTGGCCTGCACTCATATCCCAGAGACGTCCGGCGGCGTTTTCATTTTCTACCAGTACCTGCTCCAGCTGACCGCTTAAGGTCATGCGTTCCTGAACTTCGCTGAGCAATTGTTCACGCTCTTCATCCAGCAGCTGCTGGTTCAGCGTCGTGGCCTGAACCACAAGGCTGAGGCGCCAGCGCTGTAAAAAGAGTGTGTGTAAGGCGGGGGTGAAGGTGGCGTTATCGGTGACCAGCGCCCGGGCCTGGCTGGCAAATGGGGAGTGTACTTTATCGAGTAACGTCAGGGTTTGCGGGATCTGAACAATAAACTGCGACGTGGAAAGCCGCTGGCACTGCTGATAGCAGGCCACCTCTTCGGTTAACTCCTGTGGCACTTCGGTCTCTTTAAACCGCTGTCGCAGGTTGTCCCGCCAGCGCGGGAGATCGTCCGTCATCGCTTTTTTTAGCTTCGGGAATTTTTCAAAAAAAGCCGCCAGCTGAGGAGACGCCAGAAGAGTAATAATCACCTCTTCGATCAACCCATCTTCGCTGACGGCCAGCATGACGTTAAGCGTATCCAGCGTTAGCATTGACGAGCCTGTTTGATCTGCGCGCTCACATCCTGCAGGCTGGCTTCAATGCGACCTAACCAGTCGCTGTGAATAAAGAGGCACTTTTGCTGTTCGCTGAAGCGCGTATGCTGCTGATGCCATTCGGTATCCAGCGCCTCCAGCTGCTGCGTGATCTCTTCCGGTACGCTGTCAGAGGCGCTTCCCGGGAGGGCAAGGCGTGACCCCTGCAGGCTTACGTCGCGGATCACCAGGTGCTGACTGCTGTCCACTTCCATATTCAGCGGCTGTGCAAAGCCTATACCGTTAAGCTTACCGCGGATCTCTCCGCCCTTATCAAGCCACTGGGCCAGCGCGTCACGCTCAAGCGTAATGTGCACCACCTGCATGTCATGGAGTTTAAGCGGCTGCTGGAGAAGCAGCGTCAGCGTTGGGCTGGTCAGCTCAGCGGGCAGTTCGTAGTGCGGTTTACGGGCGAACATGCCGCCAAGACGGTTCACCTTCAGTGCTGTTTTATCACTTTGCTGCTGCTGTAGCTGAATGCGCCGTTGGGCTATCGCCCCAAGCTGGTTGAGCATTGATTGCTGGCCCCAGGCGTGTCCGGTCATCAATATTTCAAGCTGCTGCTGCATCAGATTCATCCCTTCGGCATCGTGCCAGAGGCAGTCTTTCAGCAGGATAAGATCGATAGGGGCAACCGCGTCGCGCCCGCTGAACAGGGCGCTGGCCTGCAGCAGACGGATTGCTTTTTTCCAGCGACGGTCGGAAACATAAGGTGCAGAAGGAAGGAGATCAAGCTGCTGACGGAGCTGGTAGATCAACTCAAAGACCGCGTCCGGCAGTGTGATTTTGCCGATATCCACCTGCCACTGCTGATACTCCTCGTCCGTGACCTGCAGTGAAGCGGCTACCGGGTTTTCATTTTCATCCTGCTGGCTGATCAGCATGGAGCGGAAGTTCGATTTATCCTGCACTTTGTCCAGCCACAGGCGGATCAGCATGCGGTCATACAGCGCTTCAAGGCTGCTGTCGGCTTCGGGAAGTTCGTTCGAGGCGGCCACCAGCAGGCGCATCGGGATTTTTTCTTCGCTGGCGCCGTTACGGAACCGGCGTTCGTTAATCGCCGTGAGCAGTGTATTCAGAATGGCCGGTCCCGCTTTCCAGATCTCATCGAGAAATACAATCTCTGCTTCCGGCAGATACCCCTCGGTAAGGCGTTGATAACGCCCCTCATCTTTCAGCGCCTGGATGGACAGCGGGCCGAAAACCTCTTCAGGGGTGGAAAAGCGGGTCATCAGGTATTCGAAGGCGCGTGCATTCTGAAAGGCAAATTTCAGCCTACGGGCAATCAGGCTTTTGGCAATGCCCGGCGGGCCAAGCAGAAATACGCTTTCACCGCTCAACGCCGCCAGTAAACAGAGGCGGATGGCGTGACTGCGTTCGAAAAGACCTTTCTCCAGTGCGCTGCTGAGACGGGAAATTCTTTCTGCTAATAAATGTGAGTGAGCCATAATAGTTTTTGCATCCTTTCGCCGTCGTGGCGGCTAATTGAAGCGAGTATAGACGTTTCAGTCAGGGCTGGTAATAGGCTGAAGTGCGGCGCAATTTTCTTTGCGCTACATTAATGCGGTTGCATTTAGGGGTTCGATTTTGCAACGAATCGTGCATACTGTGCGCTTTTTGTGGACCAAGGGAACAGGAACACATTTGTTATTTAAACGAAAAGACTAGTCTATGAGCACTGATAATAAGCAATCATTACCCGCAATTACGCTTGCGGCGATCGGGGTTGTCTACGGTGATATCGGCACCAGCCCGCTTTATACGCTTCGTGAATGTCTGTCCGGCCAGTTTGGCTTTGGTGTTGAACGCGATGCCGTATTTGGCTTCCTGTCCCTCATCTTCTGGCTGCTGATCCTGGTGGTTTCTGTTAAATACCTCTCCTTTGTGATGCGTGCAGATAACGCTGGTGAGGGGGGGATCCTGACCCTGATGTCCCTTGCGGGGCGCAACACCTCGGCCAGAATGACATCGGTACTGGTTATTATTGGCCTGATTGGTGGCAGCTTCTTCTATGGGGAAGTGGTCATCACGCCTGCTATCTCGGTGCTTTCGGCGATTGAGGGGCTTGAGATTATCGCACCGCAGCTTGATACGTGGGTGGTTCCGCTGGCGATAATCGTTCTGACGTTGCTGTTTATTATCCAGAAGCACGGTACCGGGCTGGTGGGGAAACTGTTCGCACCGATTATGCTGGCCTGGTTCCTGATTCTGGCGGCGCTCGGTTTGCGCGGAGTTATTGGCAACCCGGAGGTTCTGCAGGCGCTGAACCCATACTGGGCTATCCATTTCTTCCTTGAATACAAAGTCGTTTCCTTCGTGGCGCTCGGCGCTGTTGTGCTCTCTATTACCGGTGTCGAAGCGCTGTATGCAGATATGGGGCACTTCGGCAAACTGCCGATTCGCGTGGCGTGGTTTTTAGTTGTCCTGCCATCGCTTGTATTGAACTACTTCGGGCAGGGGGCGCTGCTGCTGAAAAACCCGGAAGCGATTAAAAACCCCTTCTTCCTGCTGGCCCCGGATTGGGCGCTGGTGCCGATGCTTATTCTGGCCACGCTGGCCACCGTTATCGCTTCTCAGGCGGTCATTTCCGGCGTGTTCTCTCTGACGCGCCAGGCCGTGCGTCTGGGGTATCTCTCTCCCATGCGTATCATCCATACCTCAGAGATGGAGTCAGGCCAGATCTACATCCCGTTTGTTAACTGGCTGCTCTATTTTGCTGTGGTGATCGTGATCGTCAGCTTTGAGCACTCCAGCAACCTGGCCGCGGCGTACGGTATTGCGGTAACAGGCACCATGGTGCTGACATCGCTTCTTTCCACCACGGTGGCGTACCGAAACTGGCACTGGAACAAGTTCCTCGTGGCGATGATTCTGGTGGGCTTCCTGTGCATCGACGTACCGCTGTTCTCGGCAAACCTCGATAAGATTGTCTCCGGCGGCTGGCTGCCGCTGACGCTTGGTCTGTTGATGTTCATTGTGATGACCACGTGGAAAAGCGAGCGTTTCCGTCTGCTGCGTCGTATGCATGAACACGGAAACTCCCTGGAGGCGATGATTGCCTCGCTGGAGAAATCCCCACCGGTTCGCGTACCGGGCACGGCGGTGTATATGTCTCGTGCATTGAACGTTATTCCGTTCGCATTGATGCATAACCTCAAGCACAACAAGGTGCTGCATGAGCGGGTTATCCTGCTGACCCTGCGCACCGAAGATGCACCGTATGTTCACAACGTGCGCCGTGTTCAAATTGAGCAACTGTCGCCAACCTTCTGGCGCGTGGTGGCGAGCTACGGCTGGCGTGAGACGCCGAACGTGGAAGAGGTCTTCCACCGCTGCGGTCTGGAAGGCTTAAGCTGCCGCATGATGGAAACATCGTTCTTTATGTCGCATGAGTCGCTGATTATCGGTAAACGTCCGTGGTATCTGCGCCTGCGCGGCAAGCTGTATCTTATTCTGCAGCGAAACGCCCTGCGTGCGCCGGACCAGTTTGAGATCCCGCCTAACCGCGTGATCGAGCTGGGAACCCAGGTCGAGATTTAAGCTTCTTAAAATGCCGGGTGGCGCTTCGCTTACCCGGCCTACTCATACTCAATATTCCCGCCAAAATTTACGTCTCATTTCACTTAGCGAAACGTTTCGACACCGATCACAATTCTGTTACGTCATGGTGGTTTTCTGAACACTCTTAAGACTAAACTGATTTCAGCGAAACGTTTCGCTAGTGGAGCAAGAAAATGAAGAAAGGCACGGTTCTCAACTCAGAAATCTCGTCGGTTATTTCCCGTCTTGGGCATACCGATACGCTGGTGGTTTGCGATGCAGGCTTACCGGTTCCGCGCAGCACAACCCGTATTGATATGGCGTTAACGCAGGGCGTGCCCTCGTTTATGCAGGTACTGGATGTAGTGACCGCGGAGATGCAGGTTGAGGCGGCCATTCTCGCAGCGGAAATCAAACAACATAATCCGCAACTCCACGAAACGTTGCTCAATCACATTGAGCAACTGCAACAACACCAGGGAAACACCATAGAAATTCGTTACACAACGCACGAACAGTTCAAACAACAAACCGCAGACAGTCAGGCGGTGATTCGCAGCGGGGAGTGTTCCCCGTATGCGAATATCATTCTCTGTGCTGGCGTCACCTTCTGAGGCCATCATGGACGCATTACTGCAACTTAAAGGGATCGATAAATCGTTCCCGGGCGTAAAAGCCCTTTCTGGCGCGGCGCTGAACGTTTATGCCGGACGCGTAATGGCGCTGGTGGGCGAGAATGGCGCCGGCAAATCCACCATGATGAAAGTGCTGACCGGTATCTATCAACGCGATGCCGGTTCACTTTTGTGGCTGGGTAAAGAGACCACCTTCAGCGGTCCAAAAGCCTCGCAGGAAGCGGGGATCGGCATTATTCACCAGGAACTGAACCTGATCCCGCAGCTCACTATTGCGGAGAACATCTTCCTTGGCCGCGAATTTGTTAACCGGTTTGGCAAAATTGACTGGAAAACGATGTATGCCGAAGCGGATAAGCTGCTGGCGAAGCTCAACCTGCGCTTCAAAAGCCACCGTCTGGTGGGCGAACTCTCCATTGGCGACCAGCAGATGGTGGAGATCGCGAAAGTGCTGAGCTTTGAGTCGAAGGTCATCATTATGGATGAACCGACGGACGCCCTGACCGATACCGAAACCGAATCCCTGTTCCGCGTCATCCGCGAGCTGAAATCGCAGGGACGTGGAATTGTCTATATCTCTCACCGTATGAAAGAGATTTTCGAGATCTGCGACGACGTTACCGTCTTCCGCGACGGGCAGTTTATTGCCGAGCGTGAAGTGGCATCGCTGACGGAAGATACGCTTATCGAAATGATGGTGGGACGCAAGCTCGAAGATCAATACCCGCACCTCGACAAAGCACCGGGTGAGATCCGCCTGAAGGTGGATAATCTCTGTGGCCCGGGCGTGGATAATGTCTCCTTTACCCTGCGCAAAGGGGAAATTCTTGGCGTGGCAGGGCTAATGGGCGCCGGCCGTACCGAGCTGATGAAAGTGCTGTACGGTGCGCTGCCGCGATCCAGCGGTTATGTCACTCTCGACGGGCATGAAGTGGTGACGCGCTCTCCGCAGGATGGCCTGGCGAATGGTATTGTTTATATCTCCGAAGACCGTAAGCGCGACGGCTTAGTGCTGGGCATGTCGGTGAAAGAGAACATGTCTCTTACCGCCCTGCGCTATTTCAGCCGCAGCGGCGGCAGCCTGAAACATAAAGATGAACAGCAGGCAGTCAGCGATTTTATCCGCCTCTTTAATGTGAAAACCCCCTCGATGGAACAGGCGATTGGCCTGCTGTCCGGCGGTAATCAACAGAAAGTGGCGATTGCACGCGGGCTGATGACGCGCCCGAAAGTGTTGATCCTTGATGAACCTACCCGCGGCGTGGACGTAGGGGCCAAAAAAGAGATCTATCAGCTGATTAACCAGTTCAAGGCCGACGGTCTGAGCATCATTCTGGTCTCTTCCGAGATGCCAGAGGTATTAGGCATGAGCGATCGCATTATCGTCATGCATGAAGGGCATCTCGGCGGTGAATTCACTCGCGAGCAGGCCACCCAGGAAGTTCTGATGGCTGCCGCTGTGGGCAAGCTTAATCGCGTGAATCAGGAGTAAGAAGATGACTACCCAGGCTGTTTCTGGTCGCCGTTATTTCACAAAGGCATGGCTGATGGAACAAAAATCGCTGATTGCCCTGCTGGTGCTGATCGCGATTGTGTCGACCATGAGCCCCAATTTCTTCACCGTTAATAACCTGTTCAACATTCTTCAGCAGACCTCCGTGAACGCCATTATGGCGGTCGGGATGACGCTGGTGATCCTGACATCGGGTATCGATCTGTCCGTCGGTTCCCTGCTGGCGCTCACCGGTGCGGTTGCTGCTTCAATCGTCGGGATTGAGGTCAACGCGCTGGTGGCCGTTGCCGCTGCGCTGGCGCTGGGTGCGGCAATTGGTGCTGTCACCGGGGTTATTGTGGCGAAAGGTCGTGTTCAGGCGTTTATTGCGACGCTGGTCATGATGCTGCTGCTGCGCGGTGTCACCATGGTGTATACCAACGGCAGCCCGGTTAACACCGGCTTTACGGACAACGCCGATCTGTTTGGCTGGTTCGGTATCGGTCGCCCGCTGGGTATCCCGACGCCGGTCTGGATCATGGCCATCGTCTTCCTGGCGGCGTGGTACATGCTGCACCACACGCGTCTGGGCCGCTATATTTATGCACTGGGTGGTAACGAAGCGGCAACGCGTCTGTCCGGTATCAGCGTCAACAAAGTTAAAATTATCGTTTACTCACTGTGCGGTTTGCTGGCCTCTCTGGCGGGCATCATCGAAGTGGCGCGCCTCTCTTCCGCGCAGCCAACGGCGGGTACGGGGTATGAGCTGGATGCCATTGCGGCAGTGGTTCTGGGCGGTACGAGTCTTGCGGGCGGTAAAGGTCGCATTGTTGGGACATTGATCGGCGCACTGATTCTCGGTTTCCTGAATAATGGTTTGAATTTGTTAGGTGTTTCCTCCTATTACCAGATGATCGTTAAAGCAGTGGTGATTTTGCTGGCGGTCCTGGTAGACAACAAAAAACAGTAACTGACGACACTACAGGACATCTTAGATATGAACATGAAAAAACTGGCTACCCTGGTTTCTGCTGTCGCGCTGAGCGCAACCGTAAGTGCTAACGCTATGGCGAAAGACACCATCGCGCTGGTTATCTCCACGCTAAACAACCCGTTCTTCGTCTCCCTGAAGGATGGCGCACAGAAAGAAGCCGACAAACTGGGCTACAACCTGGTGGTGCTGGATTCACAGAACAACCCGGCGAAAGAGCTGGCTAACGTGCAGGACTTAACCGTTCGCGGCACCAAAATCCTGCTGATCAACCCAACCGATTCTGACGCGGTGGGTAACGCCGTTAAGATGGCAAACCAGGCGAAGATCCCGGTGATCACCCTGGACCGTCAGGCAACGAAAGGCGACGTTGTGAGCCACATTGCGTCTGATAACGTGCTGGGCGGTAAAATCGCGGGTGACTACATCGCGAAGAAAGCAGGTGAAGGCGCGAAAGTTATCGAACTGCAGGGTATTGCCGGTACGTCCGCAGCCCGCGAACGTGGCGAAGGTTTCCAGCAGGCGGTTGCGGCTCACAAATTTAACGTCCTGGCCAGCCAGCCTGCTGACTTCGACCGTACTAAAGGTCTGAACGTCATGCAGAACCTGCTGACCGCGCACCCAGACGTGCAGGCGGTGTTCGCACAGAACGACGAAATGGCGCTCGGCGCGCTGCGTGCCCTGCAGACTGCAGGTAAATCTGATGTGATGGTTGTCGGATTTGACGGCACACCAGATGGAGAAAAAGCGGTAAATGATGGCAAACTGGCGGCGACCATCGCTCAGCTGCCTGAGCAGATCGGCGCGACTGGCGTGCAGACTGCTGACAAAGTGCTGAAGGGCGAAAAAGTTCAGGCTAAATATCCAGTTGACCTGAAACTGGTCATCAAGCAGTAAAAAGGCGATTCAGGCAGTCGCTGGCTGCCTGAGGGACACCAATAAAGAAAAGTGTGGCATACGCCACCGGGTCACACCGGTGGCGCTCTCAGATGGACAGCTCAACCATGAAAACCGCAGGCAACCTCGTCGTCCTTGGCAGTATCAATGCCGATCACATTCTTAACCTTGAATCCTTCCCGACGCCGGGCGAAACCGTCACCGGCAACCATTATCAGGTGGCATTTGGCGGTAAAGGTGCCAACCAGGCGGTTGCAGCAGGACGCAGTGGGGCAAATATCGCGTTTATCGCCTGTACAGGTGATGACGATACCGGTGAGCGCGTGCATAAACAGCTCGCCAGCGATAACATCGATGTTGCGCCAGTCAGCGTTGTTGCAGGGGAATCGACCGGCGTGGCGCTGATTTTCGTCAACGCGGAAGGTGAGAATGTCATCGGTATTCATGCAGGCGCGAATGCCCGTCTTACGACGGACCGCGTTGAAGCACAGCGCGAGCTTATTGCTAATGCCGACGCGTTACTGATGCAACTGGAATCGCCCGTAGAAAGCGTACTGGCGGCCGCTGACATTGCGCATCAAAATCATACCACTGTCGTACTTAATCCTGCGCCTGCCCGTGTATTATCAGACGAACTGCTGGCGCGGGTGGACATCATTACACCGAACGAAACCGAAGCGGAAAAACTGACGGGCATTGGTGTTGAAAATGATGATGACGCAGCACGTGCCGCGAAAGCGCTGCATGATAAAGGCATCGGCACCGTTATCATTACCCTCGGTAGCCGCGGCGTGTGGGCAAGCGTAAACGGCGAAGGCCGTCGCGTGCCGGGCTTTAAGGTCAAGGCGATTGACACCATCGCGGCAGGCGATACGTTTAACGGAGCATTGGTGACAGCGCTGCTGGAAGGAAAGGGAATGGATGATGCTATCCGCTTTGCGCATGCTGCTGCGGCTATCGCCGTCACGCGCAAAGGTGCCCAGCCCTCCGTTCCGTGGCGTAAAGAGATCGATGAATTCTTAAGTCAGCAGGGGTAACGCTTGGCCACAATGAAAGATGTCGCCCGCCTGGCGGGCGTTTCTACGTCGACAGTCTCCCACGTCATTAATAACGATCGCTTCGTCAGCGAGGCGATTCGGGAGAAAGTCGAAGCCGCAGTGAAAGATCTCAACTATGCGCCGTCTGCGCTGGCCCGCAGCCTGAAGCTCAACCAGACGCGCACCATTGGCATGCTGATCACCGCCAGTACGAATCCCTTTTATTCTGAACTTGTCCGCGGGGTGGAACGCAGCTGCTTCGAACGCGGCTACAGTCTGGTGCTGTGCAATACCGAAGGGGATGAGCAGCGTATGAACCGTAATCTGGAGACGCTGATGCAAAAACGCGTCGACGGGTTACTGCTGCTGTGTACCGAAACGCATCAACCCTCGAAAGAGATCATTCAGCGTTATCCGTCTATCCCCACAGTGATGATGGACTGGGCGCCGTTCGACGGGACCAGCGATCTGATTCAGGATAACTCCCTGCTGGGCGGAGATATGGCAACCCAGTATCTGATCGACAAAGGCCATACCCGCATCGCCTGCATTACTGGTCCGCTGGATAAAACCCCGGCGCGGCTACGTCTGGAGGGGTACCTTTCCGCGATGGCTCGGGCGGGACTCGCGGTTCCGGAGGGTTACCGTATTACCGGCGATTTTGAATTTCAGGGCGGTTTCGAGGCGATGCAGACATTGCTGGCACAGACACCGCGCCCGCAGGCCGTCTTTATTGGCAACGATGCCATGGCGTTTGGGGCATATAAGGCGTTGTACCAGGCGGGATTGCGTATTCCTGACGATATGGCGGTGATTGGCTACGATGATATCGAACTGGCCAGCTACATGACCCCGCCGCTGACCACGATCCATCAGCCAAAAGATGAACTGGGTGAGCTGGCCATTGATGTATTAATCCACCGAATGGCGCAGCCCACGCTGCAGCAGCAACGTCTGCAGCTTACTCCTGTTCTGATGGAACGGGGTTCGGTTTAGCTTTTGTTTTGTGGCGTTCTTTAATCAGGTTTCGACCATCTTTCGGTTTTAACAGCATAAAGACCAGCGCTGAAACGACGGTAAGTCCGCCCATCGTGATAAAGGTATAGTGGAACTGCTCGACGGTGTTCGCGCTGTCAAAACCTTCATAGAACCGCAGTACCGCGGCACTGACAGCCACCCCAAGGCTGATTGATAACTGTTGAGTCACCGCCAGCACGCTGTTGCCACTACTGGCGTTGTCGTCAGTCAGATCCGCGAGAGTAATCGTGTTCATCGACGTGAACTGCGTTGACATTGCCATACCCAGCACAAACAACGGCAGGATCAGCATCCAGACGGGAAGCGAGGCAGATTGTAGCGAGAACTGTGCAATCATCAGCCCGATAAAGACCGTTACACCAACCAGCGTCTTCCGATAGCCAAACCAGCGCAGCACCTGCGTGACGGTTGATTTGGCCAGAATTGAGCCCATTGCCGTGGGCGCCATCATGCAGCCGGCTATCAGGGCCGGATAGCCGAAACCGACCTGCAGCATCAGAGGCATCAAAAACGGTACGCAGCCCGTCCCCAGGCGCGAAGCAATATTCCCCGCGATACCTACCGAGAAAGTGCGCGTATTAAAGAGAGACAGCGAAATCAGCGGTGTCGGGTGACGGCGTGCATGACGTATATAAAGAAGGAACAGCAAAATACCGCCAAGAATGACAGCCAGCGCAAGCCATGTTGCCACTATCTTCTCACCAAACAGCTCCATCCCGCTGGAGAACAATACCAGGCTCAGACCAAACAGGAAAAAACCACCCATATCGAAACTGCGTCTTGGCGTGGTGAAGTTCGGCATATATTTGCGGGCATACAGCAGCCCCGCTACGCCAATTGGAATGTTAATCAGGAAGATCCAGTGCCAGCTGGCCCAGGTGACAAACACACCGCCCAGCACCGGGCCAAGTATCGGGCCGACCAGGCCGGGCATGGTGACGAAGTTGAGCACGGGAAGCAATTCACTGCGCGGATAGGCGCGCAAAAGTGCCAGGCGCGCCACGGGCATCATCATCGCGCCGCCAATTCCCTGCAGAACGCGGAAGATAACCAGTTCGGTCAGAGAGGATGATAATGCACAGGCCAGCGAACCGAGCGTAAAGAGCGTTACGGCCAACATAAATACGCGACGGGTGCCGAAGCGATCGGCCAGCCAGCCGCTCACCGGGATCAGCATTGCAACCGTCAGGGTGTAACTGATGATGGCGGACTGCATCGCCAGCGGCGATCGGTTAAGGCTTTGCGCAATGGCGGGAAGTGCGGTGTTGAGGATGGTGGCATCCAGTGCCTGCATAAAGAACGCCATGGCTGCAATCCACGGCAGCCCGGCCATGCTGCGTGCTTTTTTCTTTGTCATTTATTCACCTGCTGGTGGGTTGGCGCGGCCAGTAACGCCTGGCACGCGCTCAGGGCTCGTTGCCCGTCGCTCTCCTGAATGGCATCGACAATGGCCTGATGCAGATCCAGCTTCACCACTTCGTCCTGAGTAATAGAGGTAAAGTAGGTGTGGTACACCGAATGGAATAAAGAAGCAAAAGAGGTAAGGAACGGATTGGCGCTCATCATATAGATATGTTCATGCCAGGCCATATCGACCTCAACCCAGCGCTCGCGGTTGAAGTGCTTTTTCAGGAACACCATCTCTTCCATTAAGGTGTTGAGCTGGGCTTTTTGTTCTGCTGTCCCGAGCGTGGCGGCAAGCAGGCAGGCCTGCGGCTCAAGACTGCTGCGCATCACCAGAAAGTGATCGACGACCTGATTGAAGTTGTCTTCTGTCATCCACCAGGAGAGAAGTTCCTGATCGAGGAAGTTCCAGTTGCTTTGTGGCATTACCCGCGTGCCAATGCGCGGGCGCGGTAGCACCATGCCTTTTGCTGTTAAGGTTTTCACTGCTTCGCGAACGGCGGTACGACTCACGCCAAACTGCTCGCCCAGCTCCATTTCGCCCGGCAGGATGCTACCCGGGGCATATTTACCCGCTAAAATCAGCTGAGCCAGCTTTTCTGCCAGCACATAAGACAGGTTTTTTTGGGCCGCCAGCTGTTGTGCGCTCAATGGCATTGCTTTTATTCCTTAATGATTCTTGTCGATAAGTATGCCACCGTGAATGTGATTGTGGTTGCAGATACATCAAATAGAACACTTTGTAGCTTGATTTCATCGCTATTGGTGAAAAAAAACACGGACGGAAACTTTTTTTAAATTTCCTCTTGTCACTTCAGAATAACTCCCTATAATGCGCCTCCACTGACACGGAACAACGGCACACACGCCGCCGGGTCAGCAGAGAAAAGCAAATTAAACGCTTGACTCTGA
>NZ_JBMKHJ010000042.1:0-23506 GCF_049237265.1 Enterobacter cloacae complex sp. IR5384
AATGATGTCACGCTGAAAATGCCGGCCTTTGAATGGGTTCATGTGCAGCTCCATCAGCAAAAGGGGATGATAAGTTTATCACCACCGACTATTTGCAACAGTGCCGTTAAGGCTAATCAGGGCAGGGGGTAGGGTGGCAGAGTTTATAGCCAGGTAACCGGCTACGCCGGGCTTTCGGCGCCATTTGACTCCACAAATTTTCAAAATTCGCAACGATCGAGAACACCAAAGCTATAATCGCAAATATTACGACAATGCCTACTCACTTTTGACTCGTCCTTGATTTGACATACCCTCATGTATTTTAAGGTTTATATCTTTTAACCTGACAGGTTTAGTTAACAAAGGAGCCTGTCCGATAGAGTGTGCATCACTGTATGCGCTGATGAATATGAAAGGCGTGGATCGATTAGGATTCTGACTGCTACTAACAGTTGCATACAGCTCATCACCTGTCATGCCTGGCATTTGTAAATCACTCAGGACAACGTCATAAGGTTTACGCAGAAGCTTTTCCAGGGCTCGTTCAGGCGAGGTTGTAGCCTCGACAATGTATCCAGCATTAGTAAGCAGACTGGAAAGAGACGAACAGGCCATTTCATTATCATCAATAACAAGCAAGCTAAGAACGCCGAAGACATCTCCGGGAGCTGAAGCAGATACCTCAGCTGTTGCAAGGCTGCTATCTCCCAACTTGATAGGTATTCTCACTGTAACAGTTGTACCTACATTTACTTCACTAGATATATGAATAGTACCTTTTAATAGTCTGATTATCCCTGCAACAATAGCAAGTCCCATCCCAAATCCAGGTACAGTGGATTTCGAATCTACAACTCGTGTAAATGGTTTAAATATGAACTTTAGTTTGTCTTTAGGGATTCCCTTTCCGGTATCAGAAATGACAATATTTAATACCTTACCTTTTTCTATAAAGTAATCTACATTAACTTCCCCGCGCTCAGTGTACTTAATAGCGTTACTGGTTAAGTTTTCAATTACTTGATTAAGGCGTAGAGCATCTGTAAAAATCACTGCATCATTATTGTTTTTTATTTTAACTGTGACATCCTTTTTTTCATAAATAGCAATGCAATCCTGCACAGCGTTAGTAACAATTGCTTGCAAGCTATTATAGGTGTTTTTTATCTCTACAGATCCGTTGTCAATTTTTGCAAATTCAGCCAAATCATTTAACTGGCGCTCCATTTTCGAAACAGCAGTTTCAAGTCGTTCTATCTGACCAGATTTAATCCCTCCACTCAGATTATTGGTTACGACATCAATGATAGACACTATTGCCTGTAAAGATGTTCTGAGTTCATGGCCTACCATACCTAAAAATGCATTTTTACTGGCAAAAGCAGCCCGTTCTGATAGTAACAATCGGTTAATTTTACTTATGTAAATAAATAGGACAAAAAGAAGTAAGGAAATCAACCCACCTGTAATAAAAAGCAGAGTCCATAACTGCTGACGTTTGCTCCTGAAATCTTTAAGAGCGTCATTCCTTTGTGCTATTTCAGCCATATCAGCAAGATTTGTAACGGTTTTAGTTAGCGGTTTTATATCAGCTATGATTGTACTTATTTTTTTATAATCAGGGTGATTATGCGAAAGCAGCCCGTCTATGTCTTCAAGCTTTTTGTTTATCGAATCAATTGTTTCTTCATAGCCTTGCTGTTTATATAGAGGTGCAGTCGCCTCACTCTTTACATAAATAACATTCAAACGAGAATAAAGGATATCGAATTTAAGCCTAACATCGTCAATAGTATTATCGCTATTGATTAGCGTGTAAAGCTCATTCAACTGTATAATGAATTTTGCCACTGAGAAACCGTAGTTTTCTTGGGTGCCAGCGACGGTGTATAAATTTTTCTCCGATAAAAGACTGGTGTACTTAACAACACTAGACACAGTGAATGCTATCAACAAAAGCAGAGCAACCAAAATGATAAAGAAATTTTTTTTCATTTGAGCACCGTAATTTTGTCTATCTGCCAAATGAACCGTGCAAGATAGTGTGGCGTGTTAAGCTCAATATAATGTTCATCTAAAGGATATACCAAAAAATAAGGTCCAAAATCCCTTATTTGAAGCCTTTTTCCATCCATTTCTGTAGCCAATAAAATGTTATATTTTTCAACGTCATTCATGTCTACAATGATTTCATAATCATTCAGAGCATGGAATTTTAGCTTTGCTCCATTAGCGCCAGCGAGTTTTAAAACATAACTTAGGTCGACGCCCTTGAATTTTACTTTTTTACCGGTTGGCGTCCAAGGTGTTGTCGTTACGATGGTATCCCGTGGGAACGAATCAAACTGCTTTTCAGTAATCACATAACCTTTATCACTGTTAGCATTAGCGATTGAACCATCTATAACTATATCCCCAATATTGCTATATGCACTAATTGACAAAAGCATTAGGGATAAGAATGATATTATTTTAACCATAAAGATACTCCCTGTAATTATTTTCCACCATTTTAACCAGTTGGAAATCTTCACTACTCTGAATTTTTTCTAATCTTTTATTCCCAACATAAATCGACTTACACTTACTGTAATACTTTGTTCTTAATTCTGGCGGTATTGTATTAAACACGCATTCAGTAGGTACACCAAATCCAGCGGCTATATGCAATGCAGAGGAGTCACAAGTATAAACGTTGCTAGCATACTTAATTAGCGCTATGAAATCTTTCGTATGGGGTGAATACTTTGATATGTTAATATAATTTTTATGATTCACATCCACGAAACCTAGTACCGTTTTTCCTTCGCGCCTAGAAAGCATATCAACTATGTCATAATAGAACTTCGACGGTATACTTCTTATTTTTGTGCTAGCAATAGGTGCAAAAAGTGTGTAGTTTTCAAAAACTGGCGCTCCGAGATCAATATTGCCTAACCATTTATTAGATAGCTCATTATGGTTAACATCATCAAGTTTCACGCCAAGACCTTGGATAAAATAATCATGCATTTCCATAATATGGAAATCTGGAGAATATAGCTGATTTCCCACATCAATATTCAATGCAGTACAAGGCAATTTCTGAATATGAAAAGGCATGTAATGAAGCTCATCTATAACCGAGGATGCTAATTCATACAGTTCCTCAACATATGACGGTGCAGTCTCCGGTCGAATAAGCTTAATTTTAATCTTGGGATTCTTTTTTTTGATTGCTGACAGCACAGAAATCCCGACGATAGAATCACCTAATGTCACTCCCATGCCATTGATCACATTTAGGTGTTCTATTTCAGAGTAATCACTTGAGAATTTTTGTATATTCCAGTTTTTTATAAGACCATTGTTTAATGGTAAAATATTTTCATAGCTTAGCTTCTGATAATCGTAAGGTGCTACGATCAAACTATCGTTACTTATCAAGCTACCGGAATATTCAAGTAAATTTCTCATAATCTATCTGGCGAAATATTTTTCAATGTTAGATTTGATGATGCCTGATTTAATCGGCTTTTCGTATGGTCCCACAATGTCATAATCATGAATTGACTTTACAATTTCATCATCTTTTATACCAGATAGTTGACCTGTAAGAACGATTATCATTGCATTTTTATTTTTTGACGACCTTATAGCTTTAACCAACTTAAAGCTTGTTTCATCACCGATGATCCAGTCCAAAACATATGCGTCATACGGATTTGTTGCGACAGCTTGAGTAAGTTTTTTCAAGTTATCATAAGTATCTACTTGATAATAATCGTTCGAAAGGATTTCTTTTAAGCTTTCGGTGATATTAGCATCGTCATCAAGTAGTGCAATTCGATACTTAGTGCTGCTAATTACCTTTGGATTTATGACAATACTTTCTATGCTTCGTTTTGATTCATAAAGCAGTTCATCTTTTAAATCATTTGTCGGAAAAATGTTCCATTGGTCAGCTACTTTCAGTGCTGAGTATTCTGTGTTTACTTCCGAACCTTCAGGATAGAGGCATACCTTACAAGAGTGTTCACTGCGGCCATCGTTCCAGATCGCATCTTGAATTTCTTTATTATCCTCATAATAAATACGGAAAAACTCAATCATATCCATGCCAACGGATTGGACTACTTTTATGAGTTGCTGAACCTCCCACTTGGTCGCACCATTCAACTTCTTATAGCCCGCTGATGTAGTGATCTGTAGCACCTTACTTATGTAACTATTGTGCTTTACCTTGGAAATACCTTTTTTGGTCAATACCTTCGCCAGTACCTCTATCACTTTTGCATCATCGAGATCTTGCATTTTTATTACTCTGAATTTGGAGATTTTCTTGATTTTATCCTGCCAGTATTTTTTTTCAATTTTTTCAAACATCTCCAACATTTTACACAGCTGAAAAAGTCCTAAAAATTGGAATCATTCTTAAATCGATACTATAAGTTATAATTTTATTGAATACCCAACTTATAAGCACTATTGTATTAATCAAATCATTAGCTCTTTAATAACCTAGCAGCGGCGTTCCCCGGTCAGGATAAGGAGGTGTTTTCTGTGACTGCGTAAAGAGATGACGTGCCGCGCCTGTAATGGGTAACACTCTCACTCCTCTGTATCGTTAAGCCTCCCGTTTAATCCTTCCCTGTCTCCCACTGTGCACCGCACGCGGGTGGCTTACTCATACCCAGGAGAAACAGCCATGAGCATGCAAACCGTCCGCCGTAAGGCGCTGCGTCAGAATCCTTATTCAACTCTCGGCAAGCCGCCGCTACGCTCCTCCCGTGACCGTATCACGCGTGCCATTAATGGCACCTGGTCGCTCAGGGAGCTGCCGGATAACGTCCGAGAATTGCTAATTGAACGGGCAGCCCTGCGGGCAGAAATCACTACCCTGACTGTGAAAGCGCAGGGACTCAAAAAATCCGATGTATCCGTACTTATTGCCGACAGGCTGCGACGTATCGATGCAATCACCTCACTGCTGGAAAATAGGAAATGTAATGCCTGACATCACGCCTGCTCCGGCCTCACTGCTTGAAGCCGTATTCACCCCCATGACCGAGTACACGCACAACGTGTATTCGGTGAAGGGTGATCGGCTGGCAATGACGCTTACAAAAATCGGTGTTGCCCAAGCTAACAGCCAGGGCGACATTCAGTTATTTATCAACCCGGACTGTGCCACCGGTAAGGTACTGCTCTACAGAAAGGACTGACTATGTTAACCACTGCCGCGTTGTTTCAGCTCGCAATGCAGTGTGCTCCCGCCGTTCACCCCGATACCATCCACGACATCACCCGCACCGAATCCGGCTTAAATCCATATGCCATCGCTGAGATTGTCCCGGTAAAGGGCGGCAGGAGCCGCGTGATTTCTCATCTGCCTTCGTCGAAAGACGAGGCGCTAAAAATTGTGGAGGCCATAAAGCAGAAAAAGCACCGTTATTCAGTAGGGCTGATGCAGATAACCAGCACCAACTTCCCGCAGTTCGGCGTAAGCGCCGAATCCATGTTTAACCCCTGTGACAACATGACTGTTGCCGCGAAAATCATCACCGACTGCTATCAACGAGGAGGAACATTACAGCGCGCCCTGAGCTGCTATTACTCAGGCAACTTTGAAACCGGCCAGCGCCCGGAAAGCGCGTTCGGCAACACAAGCTACGTACAGCGTATTGGCTACGTTGTGCCCTCAACGCGGGCAGAACAGCAGACAGCATCTCCCTCATCCGGGGAAGCGCCTGCCGTCCCGTCCGACAACACTGTTTACCCGGATAGCGTCATACGCGGCGTAATTCCGGCACCCGACACCACCCCGACCAGCATCGCTGCTTATCCGCCACATGTCGTGCGCGGCGGCCTCGCTGTGTCTTCTGATTAAGGAAGAGATCATGACTTTACGTACTATCAAAACCGCTGCAACCCGCCTGATTGCCGCATTTTCCGCCCTGTCTGCTGTTCCAGCAATGGCGGCCAGCGCTGACCAGGCATTTCAGAAAGGCAGTGACGCCATTAACTGGGTCTTCCTCGGCCTAACTGGTATGTCAGTCGTCACTATCAGCTGTGCGGTGGCCTTTATCGCCTACAAGATGCTTGTTGACGGCAAGGCCTGGCACGATCTCCAGCGCGTGTTCTGGGCGGGTGTCCTGCTCGCCGGGGCGTCCGGGTTCGGTGCCTACTTCGCCGCCTAAGGAGGCAGCATGACCATCCTCAACAAGGCGCTGACCCGACCGGCGGCGCTGTGGGGGGTCCCGCTTGTCCCCCTGCTGTTCACCCTGTGCATCCTTACCCTGGCGGCCGTCTGGTCACGTTTTTACTGGCTTCTCCTGCTTCTCATACCTGCCTTTATCGAGCTGAGACGGCTGGCAAAAGAGGACATTCATTTCTTTGACCTGAAGTTGCTGGCGTTTAAAACGCGTGGCAACCGCGCGGCGACCCGGCATTTCGGGACAAAGGCGCTTGTCGCAAACCAGTACGACGCCATAGACGTTACGGAGTTTATAAAACATATGCGGCTCAACGAGAGTATCCCGCTGTCCCGCTATCTCCCCTGGTCTTCCCACCTGCACGAGCAGGTGGTGAAGAACAAAAAAGGTGACTTTGTCAGCACCTGGGAGATCGGCGGTATCATTTTTGAATGCGAGGATGAACATTACCTCGCCACCCTGGACATGCAGCTCAACAACGTTATCCGCTCCTTTGAGGGGCTACCCGTTACCTTCTATACCCATCTGGTGAGCGACGAATTTACCGACACGCTTGAATGTGAATCCGGGATTCCGTTTTCAGATGAAATCGCGCGTCTGTTTTACGCCTCCCGCGAGGGCAAACCTTTCTACCAGCGTCGCCTCTTCTTCACCGTCTGCTTCAATCCGCACACCGGCATTGAGCGGGCGACCATGAAACAGAAGTCCCTGGGCGAACGTAAAACCCTGCTCGACAATGCCCTGCAGGTGATGCAGGAGCACCGGCAAGCGATTGGCACGGCGCTGTCACGCTACGCGGCGCGGCCGCTTGGCACTTATGAGGAGAACGGGCACGTGTTCTCCTCCCAGCTGGCGTTTTACAACTTTCTGATCACCGGCAGGTGGCAGAAAGTCCGCGTCACCCGCACGCCGTTTTATGACGTGCTGGGCGGCACGGATATTTTCCCTTCCACCGACATTGGCCAGGTCAGCCACACCGACGGCCAGAGCTACTTTCGCGGGCTGGAAATCAAGGATTACAGCACTGAAACCATCACCGGGCTGTATGACTCGCTTCTTTATGCCCGCTGCCGGTACCTGTTCACGCAGTCCTATACCTGCATGGGTAAGGATGAAGCGCGGGGCTGCATCCGCACCATCGAGAAACGCCTGAAGTCTGCCGAGGATGATGCGATCTCCCAGCAGGAAGACCTGAAGGTCGCCCGCGACATGCTTCAGTCCGGCATTATTTCATTCGGGAAATATCACCAGACGCTTATTGTCAGCGCCCCAACCAGCGAGCAGGTTATCCGGGACACCAACACCCTGGCGGATACCCTGAAGGATCTCGGTTTCATCATGACCCTGTCCCGCGAGTCGCTGTCGGCGGCGTATCTCGCGCAGTTGCCGGGTGTGTATCACCTGCGCCCGCGTCTGGTGCCGGTGAGCAGCCTCAACTACGCCGAAATGGTGTCGTTTCACAACTTTCACCCGCACAAGCGGGACGGGAATGCCTGGGGGGAGGCGATTGCCGTTGTTCCGACCCCGTCCGGGGGATGTCAGTACGTGAATCTGCACAACAGCCAGGCCGATGTTGACGAGTTCAGCGAGAAGCCGCCGGGTAACACCATGCTGCTCGGCAGTACCGGGACGGGGAAATCGACCCTGCTGATGATGTTCCAGCATCTGATGCAGAAATACCGGCGTCCTGAGTCGTTTGCGCCGGGGGCGACGAAAAAGCGCTTCACCTCGGTGGTCTTTGATAAAGACCGTTCGGCGGAAATGTCGATACGCCTCCAGGGCGGCTCGTACTTCCGTTTCCGTTCAGGCGAGAAGACCGGCCTTAACCCGTTTGCGCTCGCTCCAACGAAACGTAACCGCAACTTCCTCAAGAAGCTGATGCGAATGATGTGCACAAGGGACGGCAAACCGCTCGACCCGCGCGATGAAGAACGCCTCAGCGAGGCAGTGGACACCATCATGCTGGACTACCCGCCTGAGCTTCGTCGCAACGGCATCACCCGCATGCTGGAAGTGCTGCATGAAGCCCCGACGAAGGACGCACGGATGAACGGGCTGCGCATCCGTCTCCAGCAGTGGGCGCAGGGCGGGGAGTTTGGCTGGGTGTTTGATAATGACGTGGACACCTTTGATATCGACAATATTGATAATTTCGGCATCGACGGCACGGAGTTCCTGAACGACAAAGACGTGCGCAGCCCGCTCACCTTCTACCTGCTCTACCGCGTGACCAGCCTCCTCGATGGCCGCCGCCTGGTCATTTTCATGGATGAATTCTGGAAATGGCTTCAGGACCCGGAGTTTTCAAAATTCGCCCTCGACATGCTGAAGGTCATTCGAAAGCTCAACGGCATTTTCTTCCCGGCCACGCAGTCGCCGGAGGAGATGTGCAAGCACGAGATCTCGGCGGCCATTATCGAGCAGTGTAGTACCCGCATCTTCATGGCGAACCAGCAGGCGAAGGAGTACGACTACGTGGACATGCTGCGGGTGCCGAAAGCGGTTTACGACATCGTGACCACCCTCGACCCCTACGCCCGCCAGATGGTGATCATGAAATCTCCGCTGCGGCGTGGTGACGTGCGCCCGTATATCGCACAAATCACCCTCGACCTCTCCGGGCTAGGTCGCTACACGAAGCTGCTCAGCGCCAGTGCGGACAACCTGAAAATTTTTGACGAGATCTGGCAGGAGGGTATGAAGCCGGAAGACTGGAAAGACGAAATGCTGAGACGTGCCGTTTAATCACAAAAGGATAACACCATGAAACTGAAAACCACCCTGACGGCGCTGACCGTCGCCTTGTGTCTCTTTCACGTCCCGGCTCAGGCCGGTATTCCCGTTTTTGATGAAGTAGCCAACGCCAGCAACATCCAGCAGTGGGCGGAGAAGCTCCAGCAGTGGCAGCAGACGGTTCAACATTATCAGTCGCAGATGAACGCTTATAAACAACAGCTGGCAACGGCCACCGGTATTCGGGACGTCCAGGCATTCCTGAATCAGGCAAAAAACCTGACGGCTGACATTAAAAATCTGAAAAACAGGGGGATTTCCTTAAACGATCTGTTAACCGGCTCAGGCGGGTCTTATGCTGGGGAACTAAACAGGCTGTATGACAAATACAAACTGTTCGACAACTGCCCGGAGAACGCCAGCGAGGCGTACCGGGATAGCTGCAAACAGATGCTCCTCAATCAGGCGGTGTCCGTCGAGGACACTTCTGACATCCAGGAAAAAATTTCCGACACGCTGAGCGATATTAGTAATCTCGCCAGTCGCATCGAGAATGCGAAGGACAGTAAAGAATCGCAGGATCTGGCGAACGTAGTGTCCGCGCGGAGTATCCAGCTGAACGCCCTGACCACTCAATGGGAAATGTCGGTCAAACAAAGTGAGATGCGCAACCAGCTGCTTGCCGAACAACGCCGAAAGGCGCAGGCCGAGCAAATGCGCACAGCTCCAATCGCAGACCTTAACTAACAGGTGACCCCATGAAACTGAAGACACTGACCTTTATTGTTCTGGCCTCAGTGGCCGCGCTTACTGGCTGCGAGGATAAAACCTCCGTAGACTGGTATATGGCACACCATGACGACATGCTGGCGAAATACAGGGAGTGCATTTTTAATCATAATTTTGTGCCCACCGATTGCCAGAATGCACGCTCCGCCCTTCACCGTGAAAAAGCTAAACCTGATGTTGCCGAAGGATATAAGCAAATCCTGAAAGACCTTGATAAAGCTCGCGTGCAAGAGCCTATTGCTGACCTGAATTAGCGACAGGAGAACGCACCATGAGTGGAATATTCGTCGGATTAAACAGCCACATCATGGAGGGGTTTGACAGCGTGCTCACCAGCGTGGCCGCCGATACGGGGGGGTGGATGGCACACCTGTTCTCCGTCGCGGTGCTCTCGCTGTACATCACGTGGCGCGCCTACCAGACGATGGCAGGCAAGCTAGTCCGCCCCTTCGAGGAGATCGTGTGGGACGTGAGCCGGATGCTCATCATCATGATTTTCGTCACCAACGCCGGAGGCTATCTCGATCTGGTTTCGGATGCCATCACCGGCCTGCGGGACGGATTCAGCGGCGACGCGTCGATCTGGGCGCGGCTGGATACCGTCTGGGAAAAGGCTCAAGCACTTGGGGAGAAGCTTTACTCTTATGATGATTCAACCTATGTCGCTCTAAAAGGCACTCTGGCGCAGTTTCTGGTCTGGGCAGGCGTCATGTTACTGGTAGGCATCACGGCCATCATTAACCTGATAGCCGAACTGGTGATGCTGCTGATGCTGGCGACCGCCCCGATCTTTATCTACTGCCTGATGTGGTCGTGGTTCCGGGATATGTTCAGCAACTGGCTCAGAATTATTCTGGGCTGCATCCTTACATCCCTGTTCAGCGGCATCGCCCTGACGGTGGTAATGGATTACCTGGACTACATCCTGGCGGGCGCCACAAAAGCATCCGATGCCAACTACCTGACTCTGGCCGTTCAGGTCTTCCTCGGCACGGCGGGTGCCGCCGCCGTGATGGTCCTGACCTATAAGCTGGCCGAGGCGCTTGCCGGTGCATCCGCACAGGGTGCCGCTCAGGCACTTGCCGCGTCGGGAGTAGGTTCAGCCCGTCAATCCGCCTCCTCCGCAGCCGGTGCGGTGGGGGATAAAGCCTCACAGAACCTTAACAGCACCGGCAGCGCAACGGCCTCGTCTGCCTCCACGGCCTCCCGCGCCACCGGCGATGCGCGCAGCCGCAGCCGCGCCGCCGTTCAGCGGATGCAGGAACGCTACCAGAGATAACCCAGTCTGACTGAACTGCGGGACGCCGCAACGGCGTCCTGCGGCTTCGTCACGTCTTTACCACAGGAAAAACACCATGAAATACGGCATCACGCTGCTGATGCTGTGCCTGCTTGCAGGCTGCGCACAGCGAAACACCCAACTTCCGCCCGTGTCGGGCAACCCGGAGCCGGTCAATTCCCCGGCCATTATTCAGGAGTTAACCCCCCATGTCTGAACTTACCGCCAAAGCCCTGAGCGACTCGCGCTCGTTTGAGAACGCCATTCTTGAGCGGGATATGCGCATGAAAAAGGCGGGCTGGATCGTGGCGGCGCTCGCCGGTCTGCTGCTCGTCTTCGCCCTTGCCGCCCTTATCCTGCTGCTACCGCTCAAAACCACCACCGTGGAGCTGTACACGCTCGACCGTCAGACCGGGCGCATCGAGCGCGTCACCACCGTCGGCGAGGACAAGCTGGACACCTCCGAGGTGCTCAATCTCTCGCAGACTGCGTCCTACGTGAAGCGCCGCGAGGGGTACAACTATTTCGCCCTTCAGCAGGACTACAGAGAGACGCAGATGTTCAACAGCGACGAGGTCAACAAGGAATACCTCGACTGGTTTAACAGCCCGGACGCGCCGGACGCTGTGTTTCAGCAGGCGGCCTATGTAGTCACGGTGGAAGTCCTCTCCAACGTACCGTCAGAGGGCACCGGCTCCAGCATGGTGGAGATGCTGCGCATCAAGCGCACCATTCGAAAGGTCAAGGACAACACCGAAACGTATGATTACTGGACGGTGCGCATGACCTACCGCTATTTCCCGCAGAAGAAAATGACGGCCTCCGAGCGCGAGGTGAACCCGTTCGGCTTCATCGTCACCAGTTACCAGCGGTTTAAGGAGAAAAGCGATGAATAAGGTACTGATGTGTGCCCTCCTGCTGACCGCAGCGTCAGCATGGGGTGCGGCGACACCGCGCGGCAGCGCCTATGACAGCCGCATGCAGAACATCCCCTACAACAGCCAGAACACGACAGTGATTAACACGCGGGCGGGTTACATCACGACGCTGGTTTTTGACGCCGACGAGGAGGTGATCACCGCCACCGCTGGTTTTCCGCAGGGCTGGACGATCACACCCGACCGTAACCGCGTGGGGATTAGCCCCGCGCCGGTGAAGCAGCCGGTAACGGATGCGGACGGCAAAACCGTCCAGAAGATTTTCACCCCCACGCAGCAGGACTGGCAGACCAACCTGTTTGTGACCACCACAAAGCGCGACTACAGCCTGATGCTGAACGTGATCGATAACGATCGCGAGGCGGGAAATCTGGCCTTTGTGGTGCGCTTCAGCTACCCCGACGATACCCGCAGGCAGAACGACGCAGCCCGCCTCGCCCGTCAGCAGGAGCTTCAGGCCGCGCAGGAGAAAGAACGCATTCAGTTTGCCCTGAAGAAATCCACTGCGCCGCGCAACTGGAACTACACCCGCAGGGTGGCGGCAGGTTCGGAGTCGATCACCCCGGATTTTGCGTATGACGACGGCCGGTTTACCTATCTCGGCTTTTCACCGCAGAAGCTGATCCCGTCGCCGACCGTCATCGTCGGCGGCAGCGAGCAGGTGATCACCCCGACCTTCAGCACCGAGGGTAACTACCGGGTGATGGTACTGCGCTCTCTTTCTCCACGCTTTGTGCTGCGCTACGGCAGCCAGGTCGTGGGGATTGAAAACGGCAGTTACGGGAAAGTCACCGTGGCGAACGGCAGCACCGTCTCACCGGATGTGAAACTGGAGAGCAAATGATGAACGAACAGGAAGACATTAAAACCGCCGCCGAACTGGAGGCGGAAGCCCGCGAGCGGGCGCGGGCAGAGATTGACGGCGATAAACCCGCCGCAGGCGCGGTGCCACCCGGACAGCCACAGGTGGTGCAGCACGCGAAGCGCCGCAGCCGCCGCTCGCTCGTGCTGGCCGCCATCAGCCTGGTGTTACTGGTCATTATCGCCACCGGCGGGGATTACCTGATGGCGAAACTGAAGGGTGACGGCAGCGGAAAAAGCGCGAGCCATGAACCGGAATCGCACGCCACCTCCCCCGCCCGCGAGCGCAATAACCTCGGACGGGATCTGAACCCGCTGGGACAGCTGGCAGACACAACCGGCCAGGAGAAGACTACTCCGACTGATACCGCCGCGCCGCCGCAGGCATCACCGCCCCCCCTGACGTTTGACAAGGTCAGCGCCCTGGCAGACAGCGCCCCAACCACTGCAAGCAGCGCCCCGAAAAGCACGTCCAGCAGTAACGTATCACCTGCGGGCAGCGCGTCCGCGCCAGGCTCTGCAACACCCGCCGGGCAGTCGCAGGATAACGGGCTGGCGCGCATTACCGGCGTGAAGCGGCTCGGCCTCGATCCGGATTTGTACATTCCGGCCGACCGGCATATCCCCTGCGCGATGATGCAGCGCTTTGTATCGGACGTGGGCGGGCGCTTTAACTGCCTTATCAGCGAGGACATTTACAGCGCCAGCAACGCCGTGCGCCTTATCCCGGCAGGCACTGAGGCGCGCGGCCTGTACCGCACCGGCACGCTGAAAAACGGGCAGGGGCGTCTGTTCCTCGCCATCACCGAGCTGCGCACGCCGGAACCCGGCCGCCTGGTTATTCCGATGGTTGACAGCCAGGCCGTGGGGGCGCTTGGCGAGAACGGCGTCGCGGGCTGGATAGACAATCACTGGCTGGAGCGGATAGGTAATACCCTCCTGCTCGGCACGGTACAGGACTTTGCCGCTGCGGCCTCCGGCTCGTCGCCGGGCAAGGATCGCAACACGGACTACACGGAGAACACCCGCGCGGCCACGGCGGAAATGGCAAAAACGCTCCTGGAAAACAGCATCAACATCCCGCCGACGATGTACCTCAACCAGGGTGACGTGATTGGCCTGGTCACGGGGGCGGACATTGATTTTTCAGACGTCTACAGACTGCGCATGAGGTAAGCGATGGACGATAAACTGACTGATACCCCGTCAGAGGGCAACGTCGCGCTGTCACACCTGCGCGATCTGTTGTTCGGGGACTACCTGAGCCGGGAGGGGCTGACGGAAATTGCCATCAACCGCCCCGGAGAGCTGCACACAAAAATCAACGGGGCGTGGGAAATGCACGCCTCGCCGGTCACGCTGCGCCAGTGCTCGTCCTTTGCCAGGGCGCTGGCCGTGTGGAACAACGACACCATTGATGAAACGTCGCCTATCCTCTCGGCCACGCTCCCTACAGGAGAACGCTGCCAGATAGTGGTGCCCCCGGCCTGTGAGCGTAACACCATCTCAATCACCCTGCGTAAGCCGGACTACTTCCAGCGCACCCATCAGTCGTATATCGATGCCGGGTTTTATGACCGGGTGCAGGGTACAGAAAAGGTGGAATCAAAAGACGGGGAGCTGAGCCGCATATACCTGTCCGGGAATATCCCGCTTTTTATGGAAAAGTGCGTGGAGTACGGCAAAACGCTCTTTGTGGTGGGGGAAACAGGCTCTGGGAAAACCACCTACATGAAGATGCTGCTGCACTACATTCCCGAGACGCTGCGCCTTATCACCATCGAGGACAACCCGGAGCTGAAGTTTTACAGCCAGAAAAACTACGTTCATCTGTTCTACCCGGCGGACGCCGGAGAGGGCGCAATAGTCACCTCTGATCGCCTGGTGCGCGCGATTTACCGTATGAACCCCGACCGCCCCCTGCTCGCCGAGGTGCGTGGCCGCGAGGCGTGGGACGCACTCAAGCTGATTGAGTCCGGGCACGAGGGGTTTATGTCCTCCCTGCACGCGGGCAGCCCGCGCGAGTGTATCTCCGGGCTGATTGACCGCTGCTACGAGCATCCGGCGTGCCGGGGCATGCCGGTTGACGTGCTGCTGCGCAAGGTACTGCACTGCGTCGACGTCATTGTGAGCGTGGACGTTCACGGCAACGTGCGCCGCATGAGCGACGTCTATTTTAAACCCCTGCACATGCAGGCTATGAAGGAGAGTTTCAATGATGCTGCCTAAACTGACCGGCCTGACGGCGATCGTCGTCCTCCTGGCGGGCTGTTCTTCGCCACCGGAGCCTGCGGCCGTTGACTGGTCACAACCGGCGCAGCCGGTAACGACCACCCGGCCGGTATGGGAACCCAACCGTCTTATCGTGGCCTCGCCGGTGACGGAAGGGCACTGGTCGCAGGTGCTTACGCGTTTTGAACCCGGCGGGATTTACCCGGCCGCACAGTGGTACGCGGTTGCGCACGCCTCGCGCGCGGTAGTAAATGCCCCGGACGGCCAGCGCTTCTTTGCGGCCAAAACCTGGCTCCGCGAGGGCGGCTACAAGGGTGTGGTGGAGTTTCGCCCCCGCTCCGGCTGCCTGACCTGCGACACCTCAGAAATCGTCTTCTACCGATAACGGCGGCGACGGTCTGAGTCCTTCAGACCGTCACCGACGTTGAACAACCAACGGGCGTTAGCGCCCTGCTTCCCTTCAGAGGAAATCATCATGAAACACACCGTAATCACGGCGGCGCTGCTGTGCGCCCTTACTTCTCCGGCGTTCGCCGCCGATGGCCAGAATGCCGACCCGAATGACCCGTGCGCGATGGTGCTGTGCCTGGCCGGAAAGCTCGACGGCAGCAGTCCCGCCGAGTGTGACCCGATGTACAAAAATTTCATGAGCATCAAAAAGAAAAAAAAGGGGTCGTTTTTACCCGATCACACCGCCGCAGCGCGGCAGAAAAAACTGAGCGCCTGCCCGTCCGCTGACAGCGCCATTGTCGGCAAGATCATCTCGAAATTTGGCCGTATGAACGGTTGGTAAAACGGCAGCCGTAAAGGAGACACCACGTGATTAATCAAACCGTTTCTATTAATAACTTTTCCGGGCTGCTGAAAGATGAGGAGCTTCCTGCAGGTGATTTGCAGACGGTGCTGCTCGTTTTGTCGGAAATCAGCCAGAAACAGGATCATTTTCAGGCCAACACGTCCGAACTCGTCCAGCTCGCCGCGCAGCACTCGCCGACCTTCCAGGCATTACCAGCAGAACGTCAGTCGTTCTTCCGCTCCGTGCTCAGTATGCCGGTCTTCTTTTACACCGTTCCGCTGAGCGACGACGAGGCGGCGGAATGGGAAAAACTCAACGATAAGGATGCACTCCAATGGCAACAAAAACCGGATTTATAGCCCCGCCGTGGCCGCATGTGCGTGGTGATTCCGTTAGTGCCGCGAGCCTGATTTCTCGCATCGAGAAAGAAGCGCATCGCGGCTGCGGCCTGCATTACGAAATCTACCAATATCGCGCCCTGTGCGAATTGCACGATGTTCTGACCAGTCTCAGCGTCCGTGATGCTGAGACGTTCATGACAGTAGCGGCGGATCATGGCTTTAGTCTGTCTGATAACGACTTTCAGGAAAGTCGAATGATGTACTTCGAAACGATGGATGAAATCAGGAGAGATCAAGAATGAGACTGTGGATTGCAGAAAAACCCGCAGTCGCGAGCGATATCGCGAAAGCGCTGGGCGGCAACTTCACCCGGCACGACGGCTATGCCGAATCGGCGACCGATATCGTGAGCTACTGCGTCGGCCACGTGCTGGAAATGGTGCCCCCGGAGACGATCAACCCGGCCTACGCCACCTGGTCGCTCGACACCCTGCCGCTGAAGCTGTACCCGGTACAGCTTCAGCCAAAAGCGAGCGTGGCAAAGCAGGCTAATACCCTGGTGAAGCTGATTCGGCGCCCGGATATCAAAATGGTTGTCCACTGCGGCGACCCGGACGACGAGGGGCAGCTCCTGGTTGACGAGGTGCTGGAGTTCGCCGGAAACACCGCGCCGGTGAAACGGGCGCTTATTAACGACAACACCGCGCCAGCGGTGAAAAAAGCCATCAACTCCCTGCGCGATAACAGCGATTTTCGTGGGATGTACCTGAAAGCCCTGATGCGCAGCGCAGGAGACGCGATTTTTGGCTTCAGTATGAGCCGCTGTTACACCCTCAAAGCCCGCGATAAGGGCTATAAGGGCACGATTTCGGTTGGCCGCGTCCAGACGCCGGTGCTGGGAATGATTGTGCGCCGGTGGCGCGACAATCAGGCGCACAGCGAGGCGTTTTACTACCAGCTCGCAGGGCAGTTTATCAGCGGTACGGACGTTGTCTGCGCCCGCTGGCAGACGTCCGAATACGCGCCGGTGGACGATAAAAAGCGGCTGACGGATAAGGCCTGGGGGGAAGGACTCGCGAGGGCTCTGGCCGGAAAACCGGCCAGCGTGCTCGCGGCCGCCACCGACCGGGGAAAAACCACGGCCGCACCGCTGCCGTTTAACCTGCTGCGCCTCCAGGTGTATATGAACCGCAGGCACAAACTGACCGCGCAGCAGACGCTCGATATCACGCAGAAGCTCAAGGACAGTAAATACATTACCTACAACCGCTCTGACTGTTCTTATCTGTCCGATGAACAATTCAACGACGCGCCACAGGTGGTGGCGGCCTTAAAAACGCTCGACGTTTTTAACGGCCTTACCACCGACACGGCGCAAAAAAGTGCGGCGTTTGACAGTAAAAAAGTCACCGCCCACACCGCCATTATCCCGACGACGAACATGCCGGATTTAAGCCGCCTTACCGACAAGGAAAAGGCGGTTTATCTCACCATCGCGCAGTTTTATCTCGCGCAGTTCGTGGCGAAAAAGCGCTATGACGAGTCGATCGCGGAGATTAAATGCGGTGACGAGATGTTTAAAGTCTCGGCGCGTAAAATCACCGATGCGGGTTTTACGACGTTCCTGAACGACGCGGAAGAAGACGACGAGGAGGACGAAAACAGCACCTCGTTTGAGGCCATCAGCCGCCTGCAAACCGGGGCGACATTAACCTGCCGCGAGGTGGTGATTTCGGAGAAAAAAACTAAACCGCTGCCGCTGTTTACCGAGGCGACCCTGCTCGCTGCCCTCGTTCGCGTGGCCGATTTTGTCGCCGATCCGCGCATTAAAAAATTGCTCAAGGAGAAGGATAAAGACAAAAAAGATGAACACGGCGGCATCGGCACACCGGCGACCCGCGCGGCTATTATTGAGACGCTGAAAACCCGCGATTACATCACCGTGGAAAAGGGCAAATTTATCCCAACTGCCGCCGGGCTGGCGTTAATTGATGCCCTGCCCGACTCGGTGACGCAGCCGGATATGACCGCCGTATGGGCTGAAAAACAGGCGGCGGTTGAAACCGGCGAAATGACCATCGAGCGCTTTATTGATGGTCTTTACGCGGAAGTTTCCCGCCTGGTTGAGAGCGCCGATATTGCCATCAGCGCGACGGAAAAACATCCCGTTAAAACGGCGCTTAACCGCCTCGCGGTTAAATGTCCGTCGTGCGGTTCTGAGCTGGTTATGACGCCGAAAACCTGCGCCTGTACGGGCTGTCAGTTCAAAATATGGCTGGAAGTGCGCGGCAAAAAGCTGACGGAAAAACAGGCCGAGAAGTTAATCGGCAAGGGCAAAACCGACGTTATTAAAGGTTTTAAATCGAAGAAAAACGACGACACCTATTCGATGATCGTCACGCTGAAAAACGCGCAAACCGGGGAACTCGGTTTTGAATATCCACCACGCGATCCGCTGAAAGGATTGAACGTATCTATGCCGAAGGAGCTGAAATTATGAACCGTATCCAGGACGAATTAACCTCAGAGCGCGCGCTGAAAAAGTTTTTACGTGAAAGTGATTTTGCCTTTCTGGAGATGCTGAGTGCACGTATTTCAGCAGCGCTTGATGAAAAACGCGCAGAGCATATCGAGCAGGAAAAGCTACGCCGACAGCGGGAAGAAAAGCGCAATGAATTGCTGGCGCTGATTGAATCGGAGGGCTTTTCACCGACAGAGCTGGTTAGTACAACTCCCGCCAAAAAGTCGGCAAAACGCAAAGCTAAATATCAGTATTTTGAAAACGGCGTGCATAAAAAATGGTCAGGCGTCGGACGCGTGCCGGTTGTAATTCAGCAAGAACTTGACGCCGGAAAACCTCTTGAATCCTTCCTTATTACCACCGACTAACAACGGCACAGGGTCGGTTTTGACCTGGCTTTTCGGGCTTCGAAGACTGGCGAGCATGGCGATTCAATTTTGAAAAAATTGCTAATCGACAGGCCGCCTGAGTCTGCGAAGTGGCAGGAGGCGAGTAAATTCAATTTCGAAGAAATTGCTAATTTGCGTCGCCGATTCCACTTTTTGAGCGCTCACCCCAAGTGAGCCGAAAAAAGCCGGGGGGGGCCGAATAAATTTTGCCGCCCCAGCGAGCAAAAAGACGCGCCCACGCGTCGGTTTATTTGGGGGGCTTGCCCCCCACACCGTCGTGCCTAAGTCTCCGGCCAAAAGCCGGTAGCGTGGCGCGACCACCCCCTAAAAAGCCTAGTTTCCCTTTAATTCGTCTTGTGAGGAACGAACAAGGCGAAGAAAAGGGCTAAAACAGGCGTCTTTTAGGGGGTGGTCGCGCGTAGCGCGCGACGGTGTGGCCTCTTTTGACCTTGGGGGTTTTGGCCGGGCGTTCAGCCAGGACATTACCCCCATGCGACATGCAGTAAGGGCGTCCAGCCCGCGCGTAATGCCGCACGCCGTTAGATCGCGGGAGTGTACCTCCTGCGATCATGGCCGCTTAGCGGCCACTTCTTTTGCAGCATGGAATCGGTCAGTCAGAACGATCACAACCTGTGACCGTTCTGACTGACCGATGGTGCTGACCGAATTTAAGTGAAGGAGAATATCGTGATATTCGACAAACTGAATCATTTGCTGTCGCCGATAGCAAATGCCGTCCTGGCCTTTATCGCCTTTTTGCAGGCGCATCAACTGGCGTTAGCGCTGCTGTCCGGCGTCATGCTGCCTTTTATATTTTCTGCGAAACACGGCGGTCAGGAAAAGCCGACGTTTCTGCAAAGGATCTTAATTCTGCTTTCCATGATCTGTTTTGTTTTCGGCTCGATAGCGCCAGTGGCCGTCTGGTTTTTACAGCGCATTTATGGCCGGGAAGATATCGCCAGTCCGCCGCTGCTTACCTGGACAATGGCGCTACTGTTTACCGTCGCCGGTTTTATTCTGCACGTGGTTTTACGGCGTTTGATCTCGCCTGAATTTGATAAGGTCAAATGCGGCATGGTGAAAAAAACCAGCATGGAGCGCGACCGCAGAACCGACGTTCGCCGGGTAAAAGAAATTTTACCCGTCACCACAGAATACGATCCGATGGATTACATCGATCTGAATAAGGGGATTTTTATCGGGCTGAGCCGCGAGGGTGAGCCGCAATATATTCCGTTAAAAGAATGGCAGACCCAGCACGCCGACATTATCGGCACCACTGGTGCCGGTAAAGGCGTCGTAACCGGTATTCTGCTTTATCAGAGCATCCTCGCCGACGAGGGCGTTTTTGTTCTCGACCCCAAAAACGACGAGTGGGCACCGCACCTGTATAAAAAAGCGTGCGCGGACGCCGGAAAACCCTTTGTGCTTATCGACCTGAATAAACAGGAATACCAGATGAACCTTATCGACGGTATCACCGCCGACCATCTGGAGGAATTATTCGTGGCCGGTTTCAGTCTGGCGGAAAAAGGCGAGGCGGCGGATTTTTACCGTATCGACGACCGCAAGGCGGCGAGAACGGCGGCGCAGTTCGTGAAGGATAATCCGGGCGCAACCGTGCGGGATATTTATAACGGCGATTATGTTCAGGGCATTGGCGAGACGATTAAAGCCTTTCACGGTAAAACCGAGGAGCTGGCAATGCTCAACAGCATTAACGCGCCAGGCGGTTTTGCGCTGAAGGAGATTTTCGACAAGGGCGGCTGCTGCTATATCATCGGTTCGATGCGTAACTCTAAAATCATTACCGCGCAGCGCATGATTTTAGTTCGCCTGTTCCAGCTCGCGGAATTGCGCGACCGCGTCGCGGGGAATATCCGCCCCATCGCCATCTTTAAGGACGAGGTGAAATATCACCTGTCCAAACCGGCGCTCGAAGGGTTAGGCGCGGCACGCGATAAAGGCGTCCATATATTAATGGCGCACCAGTCAATTGCCGACCTGCGCGACTGTCCGGCGGATTTAAACGGCGACGCCGTGGTTGGGGCGGTTGTGGAAAACTGCAAGTTTAAGCTGGTATATAAACTTCAGGATCCAGACACCGCCGAATGGATTGCGCGCATGTCGGGCACGATTTTAGTCGATGATGAAAGCCGGAAAGTCACCACCACGGCGGTGCTGACAGAAAAAGTCGATAACGAGCGCATGCTTCGGCAGGCGGAAAGCTATTACATCGACAGCAATATGCTCCAGAACCTGCCGAAGTTCGTCAGCTATATCTTCAGCCAGAACGCGCTCGCGTTCCCGTCGTTAATCTCACCGCTCAAGGTTAAAAAAGCCCCACTGGAGCTGTTTACCCTGCCGCCGGTCGCAGTCGCTACGGTGGCAGAAGTTAAACCGGTGCTGGATCTGGATTTTGATAAAACGGCTCCGGCAGTTCCGGCACCTGACATTATTCCGGTCAGCGCAACAACCACCAAAAAACCCTCAGCAACGCCAATACCCACTCCGCCGGTGCAACCTGACGAGGAGTGGCTGATGGCATCACAGCCCGCTCCAAATGACGAAATACATTCGTTGCTGGATTTATAAAATAAGGAGTTTCTATGCTTATTTCGTCGTATCAGGAACGTTATGCACGCAGCACTGAAAAAATTCGCGTACTGCTGAATTTTCTCAAGGAGGAAACCTACAGCGATTTTCAAATCATAAAGCTGCTTTTTGATTTTAAATCTGACCGCCCTCTCTACCGGTTGTTGGAGAAGGTGGAGAAAATGGGGCTGATTCAGAAGCACGTGCATGAATCCCGCGCGTCGAGAATATCCCTGTGGGGCATTACCACCGACGGGCTGGCCGTTATCCTCACGGCGGACGACAACATAATGCCCGCCCGCTTTGAACCCTACCGCCTGACCGGCTGGTCACTCGACCATCACCTTGATAACCAGCTAGTGCGCCTTACGCTGGAGAAGAACGGCGCGACAGGGTGGATTAACGGCGACCGTTCAACGTTCCTCAGTCAGTACAGCGTCAAACACCGTCCCGACGGGCTTATCAGCCTGCCGGACGGCAGGCTGATCGCCGTTGAAACCGAACGACGTATCAAAACAAAGGCGCGCTATCAGTCCATCATGGCGAGCCACCTGCTGGCTATCAGCGATAAAAAATGGCGGTACGCGTTTTACGTCGCCCCGGACGAGGCGAAAAAGCGCGCCCTGAAGATTATTTTCGACAGCATCGCCAGCGTGATCGTGAAAAACCAGCATGTGCAACTGGAGGCAAAACACCGCGACGTTTTCCGCTTTTACACCCTCGATGAACTGAAAAACCTGGAGCTGGACAACTATGCGTAAAACCACCCTTCTGGTGCTGGCCGCCGCCCTCTGCGTGCCCGCGTTCGCCACCGCCGCGCCCGTCCTGACGGCGGGTTTTTCGCCGTCTGACGGGCGCCCTGCTCTTGAAATCGTGCTCGGCGCCATAAACAACGCCAGGCAGAGCATTGACGTCGCGGCCTACAGCTTCACCAGTAAGCCGGTCGCGACGGCGCTCGCCGGTGCTAACCGGCGCGGCGTGGCCGTGCGCGTGGTGGCCGACGAAAAGGCGAACAGCGACCGCTACACCGCCGTGACGTATCTGATAAACCAGGGCGTGCCGGTGCACCTTAACGGCCGTTACGCCATCATGCACAACAAGTTTATGGTGATCGACGGCAAAAACGTCCAGACCGGGTCGTTTAACTACACGGCAAGCGCCGTTTCGCGCAACGCGGAAAACGTGCTGCTGATCGAGGATGCGCCGCAGCTGGCGGAGGCGTACCAGCGAGAATTTAACCGCCTGTGGGATGAGGGCATCCCGCTGAATGCCCTGTACTGAATCAGCCCCGTCTGCGGACGGGGCTTTTTTTTTACTCCACTTCCAGCCAGGCTTTGCGTCCTTCAAGATGCAGCGCTTTCAGCATGGCGATCACGTCTTCTGCTGAACGTCCGCCATAGTTGAGACGGGTCTGCTCCCCTTCAAACTCCACCACGATAATGGTGTCCAGCGTCACCGACAGCAGCTCGCGGAGATCACGTAGCGTCTGCCCTGTACTGCGTGAATGCATGCACTGGGTTATCCGGTTGGCCGCCTCCTGGCACAATCCCTCTACGGCCTCGCGATATACCAGACGCTGATCGAGGTTGCCCTCGATGTCGCTGATCAGTTTAACCACCGCCGTTTTGACGGTTTTGATTTCAGGAAATTTCGTTTTTGGGGAGCCTGACTGCTCCAGCGGGGATACGCTGGTCGCCGGTGCAGCTTTAGGGGCGGTTGTCGGGGTGTGCAGGTTCATCGTCATGGTCGTTTCTCCGTCAGTGTGAATTTCGTCTTCGTATCGCCTGACGGTTCGGCCTGCCCGGAGTCGTTCTGGTCAGCAAGGGCGCGCAGCGTGCCATTTACCCTTGCTGTCC